>DATDUY010000062.1:0-2452 GCA_035290165.1 Sulfuricurvum sp.
AGAATAATAAGATTATCGAGACCCATAACTCTCATCAAGATGTGGTTCGGGAGATTTTAATGCGTCGAGCCGACGTCGGATTTATCCGTGACGGAATTTTGGAAGAGATGATTGTGCGCGGTGATATTAAAGCGGGAGATATTCGAATCATTAACGAAAAAAAAATGAGCGGACACCCTTATGCAGTATCGACACAGCTCTATCCTGAATGGCCCGTTTTTGCCCTTCCTCATGCCAAAGAGAGAGATATCAAGCTATTCATTGCAGCCCTCTTTTCGCTTCAACCGACAAATGAAGTGATAAAAAAAGGGGGGATTTACGGCTATGCGCTTCCTGCCGATTATCTGGAAGTCGAAGAGCTTGCCCGCCATTTGCGCCTCCCTCCGTTTGATCATGTCCCTGAAATCACTTTTGCTGACATCTGGATCTATTACAAAACAGTAATTATTGTGTTGATAGGGGCTTTAGTGCTTGTTTTGATCTACTACACACGAGAACAGCGGAGAAAAAAACTGTTTGAATCACTCCTGTTAAACATCGGAGACGGTGTCTACGGTGTCGATAAAGAGGGAAAATGTACCTGGATTAACACTCAAGCTCTGAAAATGACCGGATTCACTGAAAAAGAGGTTCTTAACAAAGATCAGCATACCCTTTTCCATCACCATAAAGCGACCCATGAGGTGTATGATGAATCGGAATGTCCGATATACATGACCCTGAAGGATCGTCAAACCCGCAGTACGGAAGAGTATTTGATCCGACATGACGGTACCTACTTTCCGGTCAGCCTTACGGTAGCTCCTGCGGATGACGGTGCTATCATTGTTTTTCGAGATATTACAGATCAAAAAATGTTGCAAGAAACATTGCTGCAAAGTGAATCGAGCCTTAAAAAAGCCCAAGAAATAGCCCATATCGGAAGCTGGGAATTTGATATTGAGAGTAATGTTTTGTACTGGTCGGATGAGATTTTTCGTATATTCGAGATCGATCGGCTCTGTTTTAAAGCCTCCTACGAGGCTTTTTTGAACGGTATCCATCCTGATGATCGGGAGAGTGTCAACAATGCGTATCAAAACTCATTGATAACTCAACAAAAATATACGATCGATCACCGTCTTTTAATGGAAGACGGGAGAATCAAGTGGGTTCGAGAGGTGGGCGATACCGACTATGATTCAGCGGGGAAACCCCTCCTTTCCAGAGGAACCGTGCAGGATATTACTCATGAGGTGATGATTAATCAAGAGCTTCGTGAGACAAAGTCAAAACTCGAAGAGGCAAATATCGCCCTAAAACTCAAAAATGATCAACTCAAAGAGCTTGCGATGATCGATGGACTCACACATATTGCAAACCGCCGTTTTTTCGATGAAATGTATGAGAAAAGCTACAAAGAGGCTTCCCGAGATAAAAAAACGTTAGCTGTGATTATGATCGATGTCGATCATTTCAAATCTTACAACGACCATTACGGCCATGCAAAAGGGGATGAATGTTTGATTATAATTGCCGAAACACTTAAAAACACCCTTAAGCGTCCCAGTGATGTCATTGCCCGTTATGGAGGCGAGGAGTTTATTATCTTGCTTAAAGATATCGATTTCGAAGGGGTTGGACAAGTTGCACAGAGTTTGCTAAAAGCGGTTGAAACGTTAAAAATACTGCATGAATATTCATCTACATCTGATCTTGTTAGCGTCAGTATCGGAATGGCTTTCAAAGCAGCAGAGAACACCCAAACAAAAGAATCTTTCCTCAAAATTGCGGATGATGCCCTCTATAAAGCTAAAGATGCCGGAAGAAACAGGGTCAGTACGCTTTAAGAATAGCAGAGCTATCATTAATGCAATGCTATTGACAGAGTAGGGGATTATGCACGTTCAAGAACTTAAATCGAGTTTTATCAAGCGCTATGTTATTGCGATCTCTCTCATCGCACTTCTCTCTAGCGGTGCGTATTATGTCTTGACACTTGCCCTCAAAGCGAGTGACTCGACAGCTCTTGTGGTCAATATCTCCGGAAAACAGCGGATGCTCTCGCAACGTATTGCCTCGTATTCGCAGCAGTATTATTTACGCGTTTACGCGGATGGAACCTATTCGGACAGTGACACGATACGAGCTGCGCTGCGTGCTGCTATAGAGGAGATGGCAGATGCCAACAGAGCGCTTTCATCCGGAAATTTGAAAGAGGGAGTAGCTGTAGGACTCTCCTTGGAAATGCACTCTCTTTACTATGGAGATACACGTCTTAAAGCTCGTGTTGAAGAGTATCTTAAGAGGGCGGAACGGTTAAGTAATGCACACTCTCAACATGAAGCGATGACCCATTTAGGAGAAATTTTAGAGCTTTCCGATCCCCTTTTGAGTGATTTAAACACTGCCGTCTTGCAGTATCAAAAAGAGGGTGAAGAGAACATTACCGCGATCAATGATTTGGAATCAA
>DATDUY010000063.1:0-7850 GCA_035290165.1 Sulfuricurvum sp.
CCTATGAGTTTATCCGAGATCTCCAAAATCAAATTACCCTACAGTTCAAGCTTCCCGTCTCTATCGGTGCGAGCAGTTCCAAATGGATTGCCAAACTAGCCACCTCTGCGGCCAAACCCTATGGCGTTCGTGTTGTCCACAGCCATGAGATAGAATCGTTTGTCAAAGATATTCCCATAGGCGATTTTCCAGGGGTCGGAAAAGCGTTTTCCCTCAAGATGGAGCGCTATGGGATTAAAACGATCGGGGATGCATGGAAATCGGATACGTTGATCCAATCTTGGGGACGAGGGGGGAGAGATCTCTATGCAAGGTTTAGGGGATGTGATAATGAGAGTATTCAGCCCAGCCGTTCCCGCAAAGGGATAGGGATATCCCGCTCAATGGATCACCCGATTAAAGAGAGAGATGAGCTCTATCGGCGCATCCATATTTTGGTTCGTCATTGGAGCCATACGATTATGAAGTTGGGGGTCAATCCTACCACGTATGCTTTTTCACTGGGATTTGATAATGGTCTTAGCTCGAAAAAGCAATACACCCTCTATCGTCTGTTCAACGAAACGTTTTTACACTCGTTTGCCGCAGAGAAATTCAAAGAGCTGGATATCTATCCCCATATCAGTATCCGTTATATCGCGATGAGTGCGAGCAAATTCACCCATCATGATCCTAAAAGTTTTGATTTGCTCGAAATACAAAACGATACCAAAATGCGCAGCCTTACTGATGCGGTGACGAAGATGAGGGATAAATACGGAATGGATATTGTGCGCGGCGGCGGGGAACTGTAATTTTTTTGTTAGGTGCCATAGATAAAGTAATGTTCGCTTGTCTCATGCTTCGCATGATACATCGCTTGATCGGCACATTTGAGCAGTGTTGATGCATCAGTACCGTCTCTGGGGTAAAAAGCGATTCCGATACTGATGGAAGGTATGAGAGTACACTCCTCAAGGATAAGAGGTTGTTTTGCTTTGGCAATAAGGGCTTTGGCAACGGTGATCGCCCCCTCACTATGGCGGATGGATTCAAAAATTAAAGTAAACTCATCGCCCCCTAAGCGGGCGACAAAGTCATCGATGCGTGTATTTGCCTGTAACCGTTCTGCTACCGCCTTTAACAGCATATCTCCACACTCATGTCCGTAAGTATCGTTGACCTCTTTGAATTGATTGAGATCGATAAAAAAGAGGGCGAATGTCTTATTGCTCCGTTCGGATCTAGCCAGTGTCTGATCTAGCCTTTGATTGAAAGAGAGACGGTTCGGCAATTCTGTCAACACATCTTGATGTGAATCTATAAGGAGTTGTTCCTCATACGATTTTTGGAGGGTAATATCACTCATAATTGCCACATAGCGTATCAAATTTCCGTGTTCGTCATGAACAGCCGAGATACTTTGCAATGAGGGATAAATCTCCCCATTTTTTCGTTTATTCCATATTTCACCGCGCCATTTTCCTGTAGTATTTACTGCACGGAACATCTCTTCATAAAACTGATTGTCGTGTTTGCCCGATTTGAAAATTCTGGGATTTTTTCCCATGACTTCATCGTAGGTATAGCCTGTTACGTTGGTAAAGGCTTCATTGACTTTAATAATATTTTTCGAGGCATCCGTTATAAAAATCACTTCGGAGGTATTGTGAAATACGGCATCTGACAATAGAAGTTCCGCTTCTCTGATTTTATACTCTTGAATATTGTCAACGCTCAGCCATAGATACGGTACCCCTTTCATCGAAATAAGTTTGCCCGCAACTTTCACAGAAATACGTTCAAGATTAGCATTGATAAAGGTAGTTTCATAAGGGGTAAGGCAGCCGGTTTTTTTAAGGATATTGAGATATTTGTGTTCTTGGTCGCGGAACTCGTCTGCTATCAGATCAAAATAATTGATATTTTTTACTTGATTATCACTCACACCGATAATTTCCAAAAAGCTGGTATTGGCATCAATAATTTCCCCCTCGAAAGTGCACAAAGCCAATCCGGTGGATGAATTCTCAATCAGCATACGATTAAAGTGGCGAGAATCTTCGATATTTTGTACTAACGGGTGGAGAAAATACCAAAATATGAGACTGCCGGCAAAGGCTAACAGTAAGGTTAGCCCCAAAGCATATTGCGCCGCTTCGATATAGGGAGCGCGAACTTCGGAAAGATCGATTTTTGCGACTAACCCCCAATTCAGATCCGGTATCGGCTCATACGCAGCTAACACAACCGCTCCCCTATAATCATAGGTGATGCCGACCCCTTTTACCCCGTTTAAAGCTCGTCTCATCGGCTCTCCACGGTAAGATTTCCACGGTACCGGAGTAAGTTGGTGTATTTTATAATGACGCTGTTTGATCAAAAACTGGATTTGATCTCCGGAACGTTTCCCTAAGGTGAATTCTCCTGTTTTTCCAAATCCTGTGTAGCCATAATGGGCTTTTGAGACTTTTCGAATAATTTCTTCGGCCACTACCCTTTTTATTTCGGGGGAAAGATTTTTATGGAGGAGAAATTCTTGTTGCGCCACCACGTGAATCATAACCGCTTGGGTCGCGACAAGTTCTTGCAAGCGGTCTTTTTGACGGTTAAATCCGAGGTTATACAATAAGATGATAGTGAGCGTCACGACAGCAAGCATATTGAAGGTAAGGAGAGCAATGAGATAATACGGAGTTTGTTGTATTCGTTTATTCGCAAAATATTCGCTAAACGATTGCTTTAACGCTTTCATAACTATTAGCCCTTTCACCTCTATAGTGAATTGTTATTCAACACTTCACAGATTATATCAGAAAATAATCAGATAAATATCTCACAATTCAGCTTATTTCTCCTGATGGGATAAGTAGTTATATATCCCGGTTCCGACAATGAGCAATGTTACCCCGATAATGAGATAAAAAGCGTTGATCAGTTTGCTGTAGTCATCCAACACAATTTTGAATACCGCCATCAAGGATTCAATTGAGAGGGCAATAATGATGGAGGTCAAAAATTTACTGAGCGCTTTATTCTGGAGGTCATTGCCGTAATTAAACGTTTTGAAAAGTACCTCGTTTTCAATAAGAGTCTTGGCTAAATCGTAGATGGCAAGACCGATCGTAATCGAGATGATGGAGGTAAAGATTTGATGCATTACTGCTTCACCGGAATAGGGGGAAACAAGCATTTCATAAAAAATATAAGCACCGTAAAAGATTAAAAAGACAGAGACTATCCCTAGCAACAATCCGCCGCTTCCCATTACAAATCGATTGATCTGCTCATAGGCACTGTTGTGTTCGATAAGACGAAGCTCTTCGAGGAGCTTTAGCATATCAAAATCGGCAACAATGAAGCAATTGTTTTCCCATTTTACGGCGGTTAGAGTAGGCAATCCTGTAATATGATGGAGATAGGGATTGCTGATATGAATAGGTTCTTCACTAAAACTGACCCATTTAAAATAAAAAGATTTATCGGTTCCGTTACGATCTTCATCAATATAGTTTCTTCCATAACCGGGAGTAAATTGGATAAACTGGTCATTGACGGCATAGACAACTTCGGCTGATTTTTCGGACTCGAAAAAACGGCGCATATCTTTGGAATCGTTTGAAAGGGGATGAAAATTTTCCATCGTCGTGCGGAGATAATGTTGAACACTGTTTTTGTGTTCGGTGTAGATACTGATGATCCGTTTCATGAAAACTCTCCTTATAAGGAATTTTCACCTTAAGTTTTAGCACTCAATGGATTAAGAGTGGGAGAGAATTTAAAGGTAGGAAGGATTTTTAAGAATATAAGTATCTGTCACTCACCCATTATGCAGATAATTACTATGCAAAGGTAGAATTAAATATTTTTTGATACCATTTCAATTACTACTTATTGGTAGAATTATAGATGGGGGTTGAAATGAGTGAACGTATTACCAAAAATATGGCCAGAAATATTTACTTTGGCGGCGGTCTTTTCGCGATATTGGTATTTGCCGGACTTACCGTTGATACGGTTCAAAAAATTCCGGAATTAAGCCATGATGACAAAATTACTGAGTCCGTGGCGCTTGGTAAACAAGTGTGGGAGAATAACAACTGTGTCGGTTGTCATACAATCATGGGCGAAGGTGCTTATTACGCTCCGGAATTAGGAAATGCTTTCCAGCGTTTAGGCGCAAGTGATGAGCAGACCTTTAAAACCTATTTGGCGGGATGGATGGCAGCGCAACCTTTAGACACTCCTGATAGAAGAAAAATGCCGCAGTTTCACCTAACACAAGAACAAGTCAATAATCTTGCAGATTTTTTAATTTGGACCTCTCGTGTTAACAATCAAGAGTGGCCACCAAATATTAAAGGATAAGGAGTATCTATGAAGTATTCATCTCAAATGGTCGCAAAACCATATTTTATTTTTGCATTAATTCTTCTTGCCGGAGAGATTGTTTTTGGTCTTGCTATGGGGGCACAATACCTTTATGGCGACTTTTTGTTCCCGGCCATTCCCTTCAATGTACTCCGCATGGTTCATACGAACTTGCTGATCGTTCTCTTGTTATTCGGATTTATGGGAGCGACTTATTATCTCATTCCCGAAGAGAGTGAGAGGGAGCTGTGGAGTCCTCTTCTGGCCAAAATCACGTTTTGGGTTTTCGCAGCGGCAGGGGTAGCTACTATCTTGGGATATTTGCTGGTTCCTTACGCAACATTGGCGGAGCTGACCTACAATAACCTGTTGCCTACGATGGGTCGTGAGTTTTTAGAACAGCCTACCATTACCAAAATAGGAATTGTTTTTGTCGTTCTCTCCTATATTCTAAATGTAACGATGACCGTCGTAAAAGGTCGCCGAACAACGATTTCCGTCATTTTATTGACCGGTCTTTTCGGATTGGCATTTTTCTTTTTATTCGCCTTTTACGTCCCTGAAAACCTTGTCATGGATAAATTTTTCTGGTGGTTCGTTGTCCATTTGTGGGTTGAAGCGACATGGGAACTCATCTTGGGAGCACTATTAGCATTTGTACTGATTAAAACGACGGGAGTTGACCGTGAACATATTGACAAATGGCTCTATTTGATTATAGCTATGACCCTTATTTCAGGGCTTGCCGGAACAGGACATCACTTCTTCTATATCGGTACACCGGGATATTGGTTATGGATTGGTTCGATTGCTTCTGCGGCTGAGCCGATTCCTTTTTTCTTGATGATTTTGTTTGCGTTCAATATGGCTAAAAACCGCCGAATCCAACACAATAATAAAATTGCGCTGACATGGGCGAAAGGTACCGCTATCGTTGGCTTTTTAGGAGCGGGAGTATGGGGCTTTATCCACACGCTCGCACCGATTAACTATTACACACACGGTACACAATTGACCGCTGCACACGGGCATCTCGCCTTTTTCGGTGCATATGTGATGATTTGTTTCACGGTGATATCGTATGCCATGCCGATTCTTCGCGGACGACCTCATGGAAACGGACCAAAATCTCAAAAAGTGGAGTTGACCAGTTTTTGGATGATGGTTATCGGTATGATCGGCCTTACCTTGGCGCTAACCGCTGCAGGGGTTATACAAATTGAGATGCAGCGTCTTCCGGATTCTGCACATGCGATCGGTTTTATGGAAACGCAAGCCGCTATCTCGAGTGTATATGCGGTTCGTTTAGCCTTTGGGGTTATGGTTCTTTTGGGGCTATTGACCTATTTTTATAGTTTCTTTGTAAAAGAAGAGAAAGTAAGCGCGTAATGGATGAAAAAGTCGGTAAATTCTGGGACAAGTATTTAACAAAAAAAGTCTCTCGAATCCATAAAAAAGAAGAAATTCTTTTTAGTGATACAAGCAAAACACTAAAACTATTTTATCACCTCTTAGGGGGTGATAAAGGGAAAGAACTTCATATTACCGACAAAAGATCCATAAAAACCTCAAGAACGCTCCTCGAAAAGATTTCAGGGAACGGTGAAACTTTTTTCCTTGCTTGGCAAGACGAAAAAGGGATTTACCTTCCTGCTTCTTTAGGCTATTTTCCCCTTAGAGCGCATAATGAGATGCACTATTATTGGCTTGTCGCCTTGTTGACACAGGTAAACATCAAAGGCTCAAATATAGAAGCTGAAAATCAAAAAGCTGCACAACTGCTTATCAAAAAATACGCCGGTTTTAGAGAATTTTATACCTATGCGCACCGTTATCTACTTGAGTATTATCCGGAATTGTCTTATATTGACGCTTCAACCGAAGAGTCATCAGAGGATACTTATCCGAACGCTTTATGGGTTTATCCCTCTCTGTCTCAAAATAAAAAACGTCTTGAATGTGACGATGAGAATGAGCCGCAGAGACAGCCTGAGGGGCAAAATAAAACTGAAACCTTGCAGATGAAGAAGAAATCCGAACAGATCGATGATAAAAAAGAGACGGACGGGCTTCTAATGTTTTTACCCGAGTCCATTATGAGTCTGATGGAACAGGTACAGGTAGACCGACAGGAAAATGACAGTTTTGACGAAGATGCTCTCTACAATGCCGAAGATTTAGATGAGATTACGCTGGGACAAAAAGATGCCAACCTCTCTGCACGACTTAAAATGGACTTGGATATATCAGCGAACAGTATCGAAGAATACCCGCTTGGAAAAGGGCATTTTATCGATGAATGGGATTATAAAAAGGAGATGTACCTCAAGAACTATGTGTGCATCAAACCCTTTATTTCCATAAATACGGAGCCGATTGCTTTACCGAAACGGCTGGAAAAAATGATGCGCCGCATTCAAAGCGAACTCGATTTGATGGAGCTTGATCGGATCAAACGAGACAATCTCCCCTATGGGGATGAGATCAACCTAGATACGTGGATCGATTATAAAGCTCAGCAGAACCGTTCAAACCATCCCCAACGTTTTTTTGAAACGTATGAACGAAAAATGAGGGATATGTCGACGCTGATTTTGGCGGATGTTTCTCTCTCTACCGAAGCGGGGATCACGCAAGAGATTCGTGTCATTGACATGATAAAAGATTCGCTTATGGTATTTTCCGAATCGCTTTACAGACTGCAGGATAGATTTGCCATCTATACTTTTTCCTCGATCAAAAATTCAAAAGTGAACTTCCATATTATTAAAAACTTCAAAGAAAACTACAACGACATCATTCGCGGTCGTATTGATGCCATTAAGCCGGGATATTACACAAGATTGGGGGCGGGGATTCGAGAGAGTGCCAAGATATTGGAGAAACAGCAGAGTGCGAATAAGCTTCTTCTAATCCTCAGTGACGGAAAACCGAACGATGTTGATCGATATGATGGACGGTACGGTATCGAAGATACGAAAAAAGCGATTGAAGAGGTGAAGAAAAAAGGGATCACCCCTTTTTGTATCACGATTGATATCGAGGCAAAAGAGTATCTTCCCTATCTTTTTGGGAGGAATTCGTATGCCCTCATCCGTGATGCCAAGAAACTGCCCAAAGTTTTGCCCGAAATCTATATGAATTTAACCAAATAAAGGAAGATGATGTCTAAAACGTACTATTTGCCTCAATCCAATGAGGTTGAGCTTTTTAAGGCTGCCGCAGGGATGAACCTCCCGATCTTGATTAAAGGGCCGACAGGGTGCGGAAAAACGCGCTTTATTGAAGCGATGGGGGAGATGTTGGGACGGGAAATTTATACCGTCGTGTGCCATGATGACTTAAGTGCCGCAGATTTGGTAGGACGACACTTGATTGATGAAAACGGGACGTATTGGCAAGACGGGCCGCTTACCAAAGCGGTACGAAACGGCGGTATATGTTATCTGGATGAAATAATTGAAGCTCGAAAAGATACGACGGTAGTATTGCACTCCCTT
>DATDUY010000064.1:0-5171 GCA_035290165.1 Sulfuricurvum sp.
GCCCTCGCCCACCCTCATAAACTCGGTGTCGATATTAAAACTCAAGTAACGATGGACTACGGTGTCAAAGACAACTTTGAGACCTGTAACCCCCAGGCGATCCATACGATCGTCGTCTCTGCCCCGTGTGTCAATACGATGAACATCGATCAGGTGCGTGAACTCATTATGGAGCTGATTCTTGACACGGGATTACCGACCAATCTGTTTGATCCAAAAGAGTGTATTATCCATATCAACCCTACGGGTAAATACGTCTCTCACTCCAGTCTGCATGACAGCGGTCTAACAGGACGCAAACTCATCGTTGACAGCTTCGGAGGCTATGCTCCTATCGGCGGCGGCGCTCAAAGCTCAAAAGACTACACGAAAGTTGACCGTTCAGGTCTTTATGCCGGACGTTGGATTGCCAAACATATCGTAGCATCAGGGTTGGCTAAAAAAGCGATCGTTCAAATCAGTTATGCCATCGGTGTCGCCAAACCTACTTCGGTTTCTGTTGATACCTGCGGTACCTGCGTTGAGGGATTGAATGATGATATCCTCTCTACCTTTGTTCACGATAACTTTTCATTGACCCCTAACTGGATCACCCGTAAATTTGATCTTGACCATCCGAGTGAAGAGACATTTCTTTATGCCGATGTCGCCAGCCGAGGTCAAGTAGGTCAAAGCGATTACCCGTGGGAAAAACTCGATGAAATTGAAAAATTTGAGGCGCTTCGCTAAATGAAAATACTTATAACTGGTACTGCAGGATTTATAGGAAGTCACTTAGCAGCAAAACTATTAGAACGTGGAGATGAAGTCATAGGTTTAGATAACATTAACGATTACTATGATCAAAATGTAAAATATGGACGGCTCCAAAGAGGCGGTATCATTGAAACTCTATCTGATGGAAAAGAGATCCCCTATAATATTTTGTTGACAAGTAAACTACAGCCGAATTATAAATTCATCAAACTAAATTTGGAAGATAAAGAGGCAATGAATACTCTTTTTGAAACTGAAAAATTTGATGCGGTATGTAATCTTGCTGCACAAGCAGGTGTTCGATACAGCTTAACCAATCCTAACGCGTATATCGACTCAAATATTGTGGGATTTATCAACATCCTTGAGGCGTGCCGTCATCATAATGTAAAAAATCTTTCGTATGCCTCTTCTTCATCTGTTTACGGTCTCAATGAAGAACTGCCTTTTTCGACTAACCATAATGTCGATCATCCTATCAGTCTCTATGCCGCCAGTAAAAAGTCCAATGAGCTTATGGCACACACATACAGTCACCTTTTTGGAATCAGCACCACAGGATTACGATTTTTCACTGTATACGGACCATGGGGACGTCCTGATATGGCACTGTTTCTTTTTACAAAAGCAGCATTGGAAGGAAATGCTATTGACGTGTTTAATAACGGTGACATGCTGAGAGATTTTACGTATATCGACGATATCGTTGAAGGTGTTATCCGAGTTATCGACAATCCTGCTAAATCTGATCCGTTATGGAACGGTACAACGGGTAATGTTTCAACATCATCAGCACCGTATAAAATCTATAACATCGGAAATAATAACCCTGTCAAACTCATGGATTTTATAATAGCTATTGAAAATAAACTCGGTCGTACTATCGAGAAAAATTTCTTGCCTCTTCAGGCAGGAGACGTCCCCGCCACCTATGCAGATGTTACCGATTTAGTTGAAGATTTGGGATATAAGCCCTCCACTCCTATACAACACGGGATTGATAAATTTATCGATTGGTATTTAGATTTTTTTCAAGTGGAGAATAGCTAATATGACAAAAATTTGTGTCATCGGCCTTGGCTACGTAGGACTTCCTCTAGCCCATGCCTTCAGTGAAAAATACAAAGTTGTAGGCTTTGATATCGCTCAATGGCGAATCGATGAATTACGCAAGGGATATGACCGAACATTGGAACTGAATGAAGACCAAGTTAAAGAAGCAATAAAGAACGGTATGACATTTACTCTCAATATCGATGATATCCGAGATTGCAACATCTATATCGTCACTGTTCCAACCCCCATCGATAAACACAAAAAACCCGATCTTACCCCATTGATCAAAGCAAGTGAAACCATCGGAAAAATTCTTAAAAAAGATGATATCGTTATTTATGAATCGACCGTTTATCCCGGAGCAACCGAAGAAGATTGCGTCCCCGTACTGGAGAAGTTTTCGGGTCTAACATTCAATCAGGACTTTTTTTGCGGATATAGTCCGGAACGGATCAATCCGGGGGACAAAGAGCACACAGTTACTAAAATCAAAAAAATAACGAGTGGAAGTACCCCTGAAATCGGGGAAAAAGTTAATAGTCTGTATGCCAGCATCATCACTGCCGGAACACACCTCGCTCCGACGATCAAAGTAGCCGAAGCTGCCAAAGTGATCGAGAATTCTCAACGTGATATCAATATTGCATTTGTCAATGAACTTTCCATGATTTTCAGTCGCTTGGGGATTGATACCCATGCTGTACTCGAAGCAGCAGGCACTAAATGGAATTTCTTAAACTTCAAACCCGGTCTTGTCGGTGGGCACTGTATCGGGGTTGATCCGTATTACTTAACTCACAAAGCTCAAGAAGTAGGCTATAATCCAGAAATTATTCTTGCCGGACGTAGACTTAATGATAATATGGGGATTTACGTCGCCAATCAAGTTATTAAATTAATGATTAAAAAAGGGCACAAAATCGAGGGATCAAAAGTACTGGTTCTCGGTATAACCTTCAAAGAAAATTGCCCTGATATCCGGAATAGCCGTGTTATCGATGTTATACGTGAGCTCCAAGAATTCGGATGTCATGTGGAAGTGAGTGATTATTGGGCTAACGCCGATGAAGTAGCTCATGAATACGGGTTAACACTTCAACAAGAGATGAAGACCGACGTTTTCGATGCAATCATTCTTGCGGTAGCGCATAATGACTACAAGCAATTGCAACTTAAAAAACCTGATCAAGTTGTATTTGATATTAAATCAATACTTGATTATGCTGACGGCAGATTATAAGAAAAATGGAGTATGTGATTTACTAATGAATAGCAATAAATTAATCTCTATCTGCATACCGGCATACAATCGTCCAACTGAGCTGTCCCGACTTCTTAACTCCATTGATGCCGATGGTCGGAATATCGAAATCGTCATCGCCGAAGACCGATCGCCAAAACGTGACGAGATCCGCCGAGAGGTCGAGCGTTTTGCCCAAGTCAGTTCTTACGACATCCGATATTTTGAAAATGAAACCAATCTCGGTTTTGACGGAAACCTCCGAAATTTGGTTGACAAAGCTGCTGGGAAATATATCCTGTTCATGGGGGATGATGATATATTCGTCCCTTCGGCGCTCGATGAATATATCCGCTTTCTGAATGAAAACAGCGATAAAAAATACATACTACGCTCGTATTTGGTCCGACACGAAAACGGCCAAATCGAGTATTTCAGATACCTTCCCGAGACAACTGTGCTAAAACCCGACGAAGAAACGGTTGCATGGCTGTTCAAACGAAGCGTCACAATCTGCGGATTCACGATCGATAGAGCCGAAGCCCAAAAGTACTCCACTTCCGATCTCGACGGTACATTACTGTATCAGGTCTACATGATGGCACAAGTCTGTCAACAAAACGAATCGATCTACTGTGATATTCCCGTCGTAGAAATGGTGCAGACGTTTCGACAGGATGCACCGATGTTCGGAAACTCCGAAGCTGAAAAATCCCGATATACTCCCGGATCGGTGAGTGAGGATAATTCCATAAATTTTTCAAAAGCCTATTTTGAAGTGACTCAGTACCTTGACGCCCAACACGGTACGAATCTGACCCGACTGGTAAGGCAAGATCTCTCGAAATATTCTTATCCTTTCCTCTCTATTCAACGAAAACGTGGCATTAAACCTTTTTTACATTATGCCAGTAGGCTCGAAAACGAGCTAGGATTCGGATGTACAAAATACTTTTATATCTACAAATGGGGCCTTATCTTTTTAGGAGAATCTTTGTGCGATAAAACAATTAATATTATTAAAAATTTCGTTGGTCATACGCCGAAACTATAAGGAAAGAGTGAAATGCTAAATAGATTATGTCAGTTGAGAAGCAAAATTGTTTATCCGTTACGAAGGATTATCAATAGTGATATAAAGAAAAATGATCTTGTTGTAGATCTTGGATGCGGGGGTCTTCCAAATCCGAGAGCCAACGTTGCTGTAGACTTTATCGATGATGACTTAGAACGAGCAGACAAACTTAAAATAGACCGCCCATTCGTTTGGGCATCCATAGATAGATTGCCTTTTAAAGAAAAAGTCTTCGATTACTCCATCCTATCTCATGTACTTGAGCATTTGGAAAACCCTAGAGAAGCGTTAGATGAAATTCAAAGAATCGCAAAAGCCGGATATATTGAAACACCCAATGCTTTTTATGAATACACCATCAGCCATACCTATCATGTTTCGAGAGTAACCGTAATGGACGGTGTTTTAAATATCAGTTTCAAGCCAAAATGGGATGACACATATCCTTATCCCGATGTTGCTAGGGATGCCGTCAGTTTGTTCCATCATATGACAAAATTGGATGTCAACACACTCTTGACCCGATACAAGTGGAAAGATAAAATTGACTATCAGATCAACGGCGTCCCATTCGTCAAAGACGATTCATTGATGAGCACCGATGTAGATCCACGATCAGTGATCAAAAAACTCTTGATCAAATTGATCTACGCCTACCACAAGCTGTGGCTCAAATCTGTAAATCTTGAAAATATACTCATTTGTCCGAAATGTCACGGGCAGTTAGCATTTGAAGGACAGCAGTGCGAATGTACACAATGTAAGTCTATATATAAACAGTATAAAGGCCATTTTGATTTCAGAGTTACAGGACTATAAAAATGAAAAAAAAATTAATTAACCTGCTTTTGAAAGTTGCAGGAATCGTCAAAAAAAACAAAACCTACAATGAGGGTTTCAATACAAGCAAGCTGTTTGTCAATCTAGGTTGCGGAATGCACTGCGTACAGGGCTGGCTTAATATTGACGGCTCGTTGACCTCCCTACTCGGTACGAAAAATAAATTTTTCAACAAGCTGCTTTACAAATTAGCCGGTTCTTCCC
>DATDUY010000065.1:0-2133 GCA_035290165.1 Sulfuricurvum sp.
CGTCGTCTCCAACCCGACCTGCGGTGCGTGTTTAGGCGGATATATGGGGATTTTGGGCGATAACGAAGTGGCCGTTGCGACAACCAACCGTAACTTCGTCGGACGTATGGGGTCTCGCTCATCTAAAGTCTACCTTGCCAACTCCGCCGTAGCAGCAGCTTCCGCAATCACAGGCTATATCACTGATCCCTCAACCATAGACTAAACCTTCTCTTTTTTAGAGAAGAAAGGGTGTTTAATGTCTTCACCACAATTCATAGGGCGACAGCCCATTATAGATCATACGGGAGAACTGATCGCTTACGATTTGTTTTATGATATCCCAACCAATGAAGATGAATCTCAAATATCCCCCATGATCGCTTCGGTTATCAATACCTTTTGCATCCATAATATTTTAGGGGATGTTCAAGGATTTATAAAAATTGACGACACTTTTTTGATGAGCGGAATTATTTATTCCGTTCCGAAACAACTCTTTATCCTCTCATTATCCGATGCGATCACACTTGATCAAGAACACTATGAACGTATTAGGGAACTCCAAGGATTGGGATACCGTTTTGCCCTCCACGACATCTCCTATATTCAGGCAAAAGCATTAAAACGACTTACCTCTCTTTTTCCCATGCTCAGCTATCTCAAAATCGATATTAAAAATCTCACTGAAGAGTATATGTCCAAACTCAAAAAACTTCTCAAACCCTATCCGCTTAAATTGATCGCCACCAACGTCAATACCCAAGAAGAGTACGCCATTGCCCAATCGGTCGGTTTTCCTTATGTGGAAGGGTATTATTTTAGCGAGCCGATTACAGTTGAACATCAGAGTGTCGATTCAAAACTTTTAACAGTAATCCGCCTTTATAATATGCTCACATCCAGTGCCACGACCACAGAAGAGCTTACAATGACGTTTGAATCCAATCCGGAGCTGACAATTCAACTGCTGCAATATATCAACTCCAGTGCATTCTCTTTAAGAATAAAAATATCCTCTATCAATCAGGTTTTAACCCTCTTGGGGAGAAAACCCCTCTCCCAATGGCTCCTTTTATTGATGTACGGTAAACATATCAACCATTCGCCTACCCAATCGCTGCTGATGCACATGGTCTCTCGAAGAACCGCACTTATGAAAGGGTTTTACAAACTGCTCATCCCTCGTGCGACATCTGACGAGATGGGGGAAGCTTTTTTTGTCGGGGTTATGTCTCTCTCAAGCGCCGTTATGTCGATGCCTCTGCGTCTCATCCTCAAAGATATGCATCTCTCCGAAGATGTAATAGCGGCTTTACTTGAACATAAAGGGGTGCTTGGGGAACTTTTAGACATTGTTGAGGCGATTGAACGGTTCAATATCGAAAAAATTCAAATATTCATCCAACATCATAACCTCTCACCAACTGCTGTTTTACAGTTGATCTCCAGCACTGCTTTATCATCTCAAGAACTCGATTAATCTCTATATTGTTATAATAGCCGCACTTTATTTTCGGAGAGAAATATGTGTTCACTCAACCTCTCAGCCGCATTTTTCCAGTAATGCTATCCCTTCCTTGCATCCTCTTTGCCGGAGGCAAAAGCTCACGTATGGGAGAGGACAAAGCACTCCTGGCTTTCGGAGGCTACCCAACCCTTGCAGAATTTCAATATAAGCGATTAAAAACAATCTTCTCTCGTGTTTATATCTCTGCCAAAAGTCGTGATAAATTTGATTTTGATGCTGACTTCATCCTCGATCCCGACAATGCCGATTATGCTCCAACCGCAGGATTCGTAAGTATCTTTAGAGGATTGCAGGAGGAGCGGGTTATCGTCTTGAGTGTTGATACCCCGTTTGTCGATGAGGGGGTATTTCAAGCACTCGTGGATGCTGATACGGAAAATCTGGATGCGGTAATCGCCCGAACGAGCGAGGGGAGCCATCCAATGTGTGGACTCTATCACCGCTCATTGTTAGGAGAGTTTGAACGAATGTTAGCCGAGGGGGATCACCGTCTGGGTAAGCTCCTCGCTGCTTCCAATACACTTTACCTTGATTTTAGTGATGATGAACGCTTTGCCAATCTTAACCATCCGCACGAGTATCAAGAGGCTCTTTCTCGCTTTTCCGTACTAAATAAATAAAGA
>DATDUY010000066.1:0-7807 GCA_035290165.1 Sulfuricurvum sp.
CCCATGAAAAAGAAAATTTCAATTGTTATTACCGTTCCTCTCTCCCTTGAAACATGGTTCAAAGGGCAGCCCAGATACCTAAGCGACTACTATGATATCGAGCTTATCACCTCGAACAGCAGCAGTATCGAAAAAATCAAAGCGTATGAAAACGTCACAATCACACTTGTCGATTTTACCCGCCAAATCAATCCCCTGAAAGATCTTAAAATCCTCTTCAGCCTCTGGTCGCATTTTCGCCGCAGACAACCCGATATCGTCTACTCCATCACCCCGAAAGCCGGACTGCTCGGAATGATGGCCGCTTGGCTTGCCCGCATTCCGCTGAGAATTCACCTCATTGTAGGATTGGCCTATTTCGGATCACTGGGAAAACGGCGCTTTCTTCTTAAATCGATCGAAAAAATCACCTATTTTTTTGCTACCCATCTCTATGCTAACAGTCTCAATCTCCCGAAAATCATTGCTCAGGAATTGACCTCCAAAGAGGTAAACGTGATCGGATACGGATCGGTTAACGGGGTAGACACCGCCTACTATCAAGATACTATGAGTATCGAAGAAAAATCTTCACTCCGCCGAAGTCTCACCATCGATAATGGCGATTTTGTAGCCCTTTTTACGGGGCGTATCGTTGCGGACAAAGGGGTAAACGAGCTCGTTAAAGCCTTTGATGCCCTTGCGCATAAGCACCCAACGCTTCATCTTCTAATGGTGGGCGATTATGAGCATCATCTCGACCCTATCGCACCTGAGACGTATGATCTTATCCAAAAGCACCCCCGCATCCATGTGCTCCCTTTTCAGCAAGACATACGCCCCTACTTTTGTATTTCCGATCTGCTGATCCTCCCCTCATACCGAGAAGGGCTCCCAAATGTCCTCATCGAAGGGGGAAGCTGCGGACTCCCGCTCATTGCAACCGATATCAATGGGTGCAATGAAGTAATTATCGAAGGGGAAAACGGCCTCCTCGTTCAGCCGAAAAATGTCAACCATCTCATCGAATCGGTAGAAAAGCTCCTTAGGGATCCGAGCCTCTACGCGGTGTTGAAGCATAATGCTAGAAAAAGCATCCTTAACCGATACGACCAACATTTTTATTGGGATGCCCTCCACCGCGAGCTGGAAACCCTCTTAAACACGGATTCTTATGTATAAACACTTTTTTAAGCCCCTTTTGGATCGCATCGGTGCCCTTTTTCTCCTTATCCTCTTTGCCCCTGTTTTTAGCGCAGTAGTGATTGCCGTCTATCTCAAAATGGGGCGACCACTTTTTTTCACCCAAAAAAGACCGGGGTATCAAGGAAATATTTTTACCATTTATAAATTTCGTACCATGAGCGATGAGCGAGATGATAACGGCGAGCTTTTACGCGATGAATTAAGACTCAAAGGGGTAGGAAAAGTGATCCGAAGCCTCAGTCTCGATGAGCTCCCGCAACTGTTGAATGTCCTTAAAGGGGAGATGAGTTTTATCGGTCCTCGTCCGTTACTGGTAGAGTACCTTCCGCTGTATAATAGTGAACAAAAAAGACGGCACGATGTTCTCCCCGGTATCACAGGCTGGGCGCAAGTCAATGGGAGAAATGCCATCAGTTGGGAAGAGAAATTTCGTTACGATGTTGAATACGTGGAGAATCTCTCGTTTTGGTATGACCTCAAAATCATTTTATTAACCCTTAAAAAAGTGATTATCAAAGAAGGTATCTCCCAAGAAGGCTCAGCAACGATGGAAAAATTCCTCGGAAATCCAACACAAAAGAATCGAATATGAATAAACGTATTTTTCTCTCTCCTCCCCATATGGGAGGAAATGAACTCACCTACATCCAAGAAGCATTTGAGAGTAACTACATCGCACCGCTTGGACACAATGTGGATGCATTTGAAGCACAGATCAAATCCTATACCGGTGCGAAATATGCCCTTGCCCTTACCAGCGGAACAGCGGCGATTCATTTGGCATTACGGGTTTTGGGGATCAAAGAGGGTGATGAAGTAATGGCGAGTACCTTCACCTTTATCGGCTCTATCGCTCCGATTCTTTACGAACGATGCACCCCGTTTTTTATCGATTCCGATACCGCCAGCTGGAACCTCGATCCTAATCTGCTAGAAGAGGAACTCTTCCACCGTGCTTCTGCAGGGAAAAAACAGCCAAAAGCCCTTATTCTAACCCATCTCTACGGTCAATGTGCCGATGTGAAACGGATTACAGCCATCTGTGAGCACTATGGTGTTCACCTCATCGAAGATGCTGCTGAGAGTTTAGGGGCAACGTATGAGGGGAAACAGAGCGGAACCTTCGGGAAAATGGGGATTTACAGTTTCAACGGAAATAAAATCATCACCACCAGCGGCGGCGGAATGCTGGTCAGTGATGATGAAGCCCTCATTGCCCATGCGCGGCACCTCAGTACCCAAGCAAGAGACAATGCACCCCACTACGAACATACCGAATACGGATACAACTACCGGATGTCGAATATTGTAGCAGGGATCGGTCGGGGACAAATGGAAGTTTTACCCGAGAGGATTGAGCGGCGCAGAGAGATCTTTGAGTATTATCAAAAAGCTTTTTCAGAGATACCCGAAATATCCTTTATGCCTGAATTAAAAGGGACGCTCGGCAATCGGTGGCTTACTACACTGCTTTTGCCGGAACATCTCTCACCTGAGCGTATCCGTCTCTCTCTTGAAGAACAAAACATTGAATCCCGCCCCCTATGGAAACCGATGCATGCACAACCCCTGTTTTATGGAGTTGAAGGGCGACTAAACGGAGTCAGCGACATGCTGTTTAAAAGAGGAATCTGTCTTCCAAGCGGCTCTTCTCTCACGAATGATGAACTGGAAAAAATTACTTTCCATCTAAAAGCGGTGATGGCGCTTAACTAATTGATAATGCTACATCATTTGGCTAAAATACCCTTATAAAAATACGGAGCACCAAAACGAAATGTTAAAATTACACGAAGAACGCAACTCTTTGCGCACGCTATTTATTTTTATCGCTATCGCCTATATTTTTTC
Source organism: Sulfuricurvum sp. (assembly GCA_035290165.1). Taxonomy (GTDB): domain Bacteria; phylum Campylobacterota; class Campylobacteria; order Campylobacterales; family Sulfurimonadaceae; genus Sulfuricurvum. The sequence continues at coordinate 3,037 of DATDUY010000066.1, forward strand.
TATTTCTCTCCGTTTTATTTGGATTGATGCCCTTGGTAATGCCCCTCAGTTTCGTTGGAATAATGAGCTTATGATCAATAATAACGATGGATACTACTTTGCTGAGGGAGCCCGCGACATTCTTGCCGGAAACCATACTGAAAATGATCAATCCCCGATTGATGGAGCACCGGCTCAACTCACCGCCGCCCTCTCCAAAATCATTCCCGTGAGTTTTGAAGCCCTCATCCTCTATATGCCGGGATTTCTTGGCTCTTTGATCGTTATTCCGATGATTTTGATCGGTCGCGCTCTCAACCAAACGACCTTGGGCTTTATTTCCGCACTCATCGCCTCCGTAGCCCACAGCTATTACAACCGTACCATGATGGGGTATTACGATACCGATATGCTGAATATCGTATTTCCCGTACTGGAGATGTATTCACTCGTTCTCGCATTGACCCATCAGCGCAACCGCTATCTTATCCCCATTACCGTATCGATTGCACTCTACCAATGGTGGTATCCTCAAGCCTACGCCCTTGACACTGCCTTATTCGGGATGATTATCGGCTATGCTCTCCTTATTGATCGCAAAAATATTTATCTTTACAAAATAGCCCTCTTTATCCTCATCGGAATTTTAGCAATCCCTTTTATCAGTAAAATCAGTTTAGCCCTTATTCTCTTTGCGCTGTTTCATTTTAAAAGAGATCTTTCACATAAAGTTTTTTGGGGAACATTCGCGGCAGTAATAGCCCTCTATTTTTTAACGGGCGGAGTGGATCCGATTCTTCATTTTATTCAGGGATACTTTTTTCGGGGGAATAGTGAAACAGTTACCGCTTCCTTGAACTTTTACGATGTTATGACAACCGTAAGGGAAGCCGGACATATCCCCTTCAGCGTCTTTGCCGAACGGATCAGCGGACATCCGATCACTTTTGTGCTGGCAGTCATAGGGTATATCCTGGCACTTATTGCCTACCGTCCGCTCCTCATTACCTTACCGCTGGTAGGATTGGGGTTCATCGCCATGTCTGCCGGATTACGCTTTACCATCTATGCCGTACCGCCTATGGCAATCGGTATCGCCTTTTTGATTCTTTATGTCAGCCAATTTTTGACAAAACCTTTTCTTAAGTACTTAAGCATCGGAACCTTTACCCTTCTAGCTCTTTATCCGAACTATACCCATATAAAAGCCTATATGACTCCACCCGTATTGACTAACCATGAGGTTCTTGCACTTAGTGAACTGAATAAAATGGCTTCAAGTGAAGATTATATGATAGGGTGGTGGGATTTCGGTTTTCCTATCCGTTATTATGCCGATGTAAAAACATGGGCGGATGGAGCACAGCACTCGGGTGGACAAAACTTTCCGATCTCGTTTGTTCTAACCAACCCAGACCCGCTATCCGTTGCACATATGATGCGTCTAAACACTGAATACATGGAAAAAAACTTTCGCGATAAAAATTGTACGTACTCCAGTGTTTTTGAATACATGCTGCACGAAGAGGGATTTAAAGATCCCAATGATTTCATCACGGCTATAGCACTTGCAGAGTACAAAACACCCCCTAAGACACGGGATGTATACCTTTATTTACCATTGCGTATGATGGAAATTTTTCCCACATCCGCCCTCTTTAGCAATCTTGATTTGAAAACAGGGAAAAGTGCCCCCCAGCCTTTCTTTTATGCCACACAGAGGATTCAGGACACAGAGAAAACTATCGAGTTAGGACAAGGGGTCTCAATCATTAAAGCGACCAGTACCCTTAAACTTGGAACACGAAATATCCCAATCAAAGCCTTTTATCAAGTGGGATACGATCCGAAACAAAAGCTCCAGATCAATCAACAAAACTTTGCTTCAGAGGGATTAACCGTAATTCATATGGCAAGTTATGGGCAGTTTCTTGTTATGGATGATTATTATTTTAACTCCACCTACATTCAAATGTTTGTCTTGGAACATTATGACCGAAATTTATTTCAACCCGTTATCCTTAGCCCGATGACAAAAATTTTTAAATTAAAGATATAAGTATGGCATTAACTAAAAAAGAGGGTAATTTAGGGCTTCCGGCTCCCACTTTTATCACAAGATCACTCTTTTTTTTAAGTGCTGATTTTATCCTCTTTTTTGTATCGCTTTATTTTGCGTATGCGCTTCGTTTTGATTTTAATATCCCTCTGCATTATATGTCCCAATTTTATTTTGTCTTTTTTACCCTCGTATTATTAAAATGGGGAAGCTTTTATCTCTTTGGAATCTATCGTATGACATGGCGTTTTTTCGGCTTGCAAGATGCCAAACAGCTCTTTTATGCCCATATTCTTGCCTTCATAGGTTTTTTTATCCTCTATCTGCTCAATACTTCCCTGTTTTTCCCGATGCCTCGAAGTGTTATCGGTATCGATATGGTTTTATCCCTCATTTTAATCGGCGCATTACGCTTATCGAAGCGGCTTATGATAGAGTCTTCCAAAGGAGATGCCCACAAACCTACCCTGATTATAGGGATCTCTGCTAATACGGCAAACCTCATCAAAAGTATGCTTGAGGATTCAAACGATTATTATCCCGTAGGAATTATTGCCGTACAAGAAAAAAACTATAACTTGATCAATTCAACTATCCAAAACCTTAAAATATCCGGCGCAAATGATCTCCCTGTATTACTCGAATCAAAACGAATCTCGGCAGCTATTATTGACGGTTCGCTGCCGAGTGAGTATCTGCAGCGCGCCTATAAAATTCTCTCCGATACCGGAATAACCGATATTAAGCGCTCCACACTTTTATCCGATGGAAAAGAGTCTATTACCTCTTTATCGGTTGAAGAGCTCCTCGCCCGCCATCCCAAAGATCTCGATACGCAAACCATTGAAGCCTTTATAAGTGAGAAATGCGTCCTTATTACCGGTGCAGGGGGAAGCATAGGAAGCGAGATCGTCCTACAATGTCACCGCTTCGGTGCACAAAAACTTATTTTGATCGATCATAGTGAATACAATCTCTACCAAATCGGTGAAAAAGTCCCCTCAGCGGAGCTCTATTTATGCAATATCATCGATCGTGACACATTGGACGCTATTATAGAGAAAAGTCGGCCCGACATCGTCATTCATGCGGCGGCATATAAACACGTTCCTCTCTGCGAAGCCAATGTCCAAACCGCAATTATGAACAATGTCATAGGAAGCCGCAATGTCATCGACAGTGCGATAGAACATAATGTTCCGAAAATCGTCATTATCTCAACCGACAAAGCCGTCCGTCCTACCAATGTGATGGGGACAACAAAGCGGGTGGTAGAGCTTTATGCCCAAAATGTCGATCCTCGTAACAGTGAAATCGTTGCGGTACGATTCGGAAACGTTCTCGGCTCCAGCGGGAGCGTTATCCCAAAATTCAAATCTCAAATCGAAGCCGGTGGGCCCATTACCCTGACCCACCCCGATATTACCCGCTATTTTATGCTCATCAGCGAAGCGTGTCAGCTTGTTTTACAAGCCGCCGCCATTGCACGCGGCGGAGAGCTCTTTATTCTCGATATGGGGGAGAGTGTCAAAATTGCCGATTTGGCACACACCATGATCCGACTTTATGCGACCCAACCTATCGATATCGTCTATACCGGCTTGCGCCCCGGTGAAAAACTCTATGAAGAACTGCTTATCGATGAGAGCGAACAAAAAACGGCCTTTGAATCTATTATGATTGCTCGTTCTACCCATTATGATATCGATCGTTTAAAAAGTGATATTGAGGCATTGACGACCGCTTCAAATTCTCGATCGGCACTTCGTCACATTGTCCCTGAATACGCGGAGCCGACAGAAACGTAATCCGCCAGAATTAACATGAACGGGAGTGAATGGTTCTCTGCATTAACGTATAAAGTTTTTGGGGTGAACAGTTTTGAGGTGAAACCGTTTCAAATACTTTCAGCTGCTCAAGATAATTATCATACCGTTTATCTTTGCTCCGCTGCATCAATCGATAGGCATATGCCAAATCATCGGCATTGCTTTTAGAGCAAAACCATCTCTTTTTATCGTGATACCCTAATCGAAACAGTTGTGAAAAAACGATCCCTATCCAATCGTACGATGTACCATTTTTTCGAAGTTGCCGCCTCTCAACCCGATCAATAATTTCACCGGGGAGTATAATCTCACACATTTCCCAATCCGCCGAATTGATTTCAAACAGTTGTGTTCGTGACACAAAACGAAATCGGTCATTTGAGTGATACAATCCGTCACTTCGGCGAAATTCACAATGCGAATAGGGGCTCTTTGTCCATAGTCGTATCAGCTTTTCAGCTAACGTTCCACGACCTTTGTAAAATACGATACTCACACTTTTAGTTGTGCTCATAAATTGCAAACCTACCGTCGAGATGTTCAACAATTGCACTGCAGGATTCAACCCAGTCTCCGCAATTTAAATACTCAATATTGTTGATAACTCTAATCTCTGCATGATGAATATGCCCGCAAATAACACCGTCATATCCCCCCTCATCCGCATGATCCGATAATACCTCTTCATAATCGGTGATAAAACTAACGGCTTGTTTAACACTCTGTTTCACCATTTTTGAGAGCGACCAATAATGATATTTTCCAAACCATCGACGCACTATATTGATCGGACGATTAAGGCGGAGCAATAAGAGGTAACACCGGTCCCCTAAATGGGCAACCCATTTTTTTGTCATTGTGACCGCATCAAACATATCGCCGTGAACGACAAGATAGCGTTTGC
>DATDUY010000067.1:0-3688 GCA_035290165.1 Sulfuricurvum sp.
GCAAACGGAAGGGAGAGAAGTACTGCTCCGAAAAGGATAAGTCCTATAAAGCTATAAAGAATTATTTTTATTTCTTGTGTATGAATGGCTGATCCTTTATTCCTGATGAGTGCTGTTACCCATGTCATCTTACTTTATAGTATAACATTTATATTAGAATGAAGACCTAAAAAAGACGTTTTTAGAGATGATACGCTTCGCTATTTCCATTATGTTCGGTGAGTGTTATTGGCTTGAACCCCTCAAAATAGTCTTTTAGATATAATAATGAAAAGCAATAGAAGATTGAACTTATATGAATGAATTATTTGAAGGTAGAGAAAAATGCTACCAATGCTATCGTCCGATCAGCTCATGTATGTGTGCTCATATCAGACCAATAATAACACAGACAAAATTCGTTATCCTGATGCACCCCAAAGAGTTTAAAAAAACAAAAAACGGCACAGGACGGCTCACGCATCTTTCGCTTCCTAATTCCGAGCTGTACATTGATATCGATTTCAGTGAACATACGGCAATCAATGCCCTGATTAATGATCCGAAAAATCTCTGTTATGTCCTTTACCCCGGTAAAAACAGCCTTAATCTCAATCAAGAAAAGGTCGAAGCCGAAGGGAAGAGAGTTGTGATATTTATCATTGACTCCACGTGGCCGTGTTCGGTGAAGATGCTCCGCTTGAGCAAAAATATTCAGAACCTCCCTCGGCTAAGTTTCACCCATTCCAAAAGCTCGCAGTTCCGTATCAAAGAACAACCTAAAGAGTTTTGTCTCTCGACGATTGAATCTACCTTGAGTGTTTTAGAATTACTGCATGAACAAGGGATTGAAAGGATAGAAGAGGGGGCATTTGTGGACTTTTTAGATCCGTTTACCTCAATGGTAGAGTATCAGATCGGATGCGCATCTCGTTCGAATGAGTCGGTACGATTTATAAAAAGAGACTAGAATTAGATCTCTTTTTCATCCTCAAATTCTAAAAGCAGACCTGAAGCATCAACGATCTCTTTATCCATCTCTTTTTGAGCTTCAGCCGCTTCAACTTTGGCATGTTCTTCTTCAACGTACTCGATAAACGTTTCAATATTCTGATCGGATGTGTAAAACTGTTGATACCCTAGGGCAATATCAACAAATTCCGCTCCACACCCAAAATCTATGAGCTTTTGTTTTAAATCCATATATCAATACACTCCTGATGCTTTTTCTTTATACGAATCAAATACTTCATCCTGAGCGGGTGCCAGTTGAAAATAGCCGTCAAGTTCACGGTGTTTTGACTGTAAGAGGTTCTCAAAGTCATTTTGAGTGATCGGAATATTATCTTGAAACTTATCAAGCAAAAGGGTATTGTTCCCTAATAGCACCAAATAGCTCATGGTTCCATAATCAATCATAGCTACGGTATGTGCAGGGTCAAGTGTTTTTTGGAAACGGATATGGATACCGCCGCCCTCTCCGGCAATAGGAAGAGGATTAGAGAGTGTCGCTTTGATTTCAGCGGTTGATTTATTAAATAGCCATGGAGTTTTAGGTTCACTTTGGAGCGTGGCGGTACGTTTAGCTATATTTTGTTTTAACCAAAATAAAATACCGATACCGATCACTAAAATACCGATGACGACATAATAGCTTTGTTCAAATTCATTACTTTTTTTAGTCGGAAGGGAACCGACTGCAGCTTCATCGATTGGGGCGGATTGTATAACGGTACCTGTCGATACCGGATGCATAAAACGTAAGCGCAGACCATACGAGTCAGAGGTTTTAGAAGCCTGCATAATGACATCATTCGCAACCTCTGCAACGATTTCAATATTTTCTTCTTGAGGTGAAATAGTAAGTTTGCTTAAATATTTGGAATTAACCTCTTTGACCTTCGGATCTTCGATAAATGCTTCTTCGAGCTTAACGACTACCGTATTGCCTTGACGATTTTGGCGCAGCACGCCTTCGTAGGGGGTATCAAACGTCAACATAACGTCAACACGATCATTTCGATCATAAACGTTATAGCTCAAAATTTTAGCTCCCCATAAAAGGGCAGGGAGTAGCAGTAAAGGGATTAGGTATCTCATAGTCTCTCTTTTGAAAGGTAGTAAAGTACGGCACTCGAATCGAGTACCTCATTGATCCGTATAGCTAAGTTCTTTTCATAAACCATGACTTCTCCTTTGCCGATAATGCGCCGGTTTACGTAAGATTCAACACTTTCACCTGCGGGCTTGCCCAAATCGATGACGGACCCTTTTTCAAGCTTCAGTATCTCTTCTAATGAAAGCGTTGTCTGTCCCAAATCAGCAACGAACTCAACTTCCATATCCAGTAGCCCTTCATAATCCATCCAAGATAGTTCTCGTTCCGGATCAAAAATATGATCTTTGGGAAGGGTAGATTCTGCTGCTGTTTCATCCATCTCTTAGAGCCTTTGTAATGCGATTGTCAATTCACCGCCGTTAATGCCGATCCATTGAACTTTGTCCAACTGCAACGATGCACTATCTTCATGCGATAAAATAAACGGTGTCGCTATCGTCATTGTTGTTTCGTACAACTCACTCGCAAGCACTTTCGCACTTCCGACGATCATATTGGTTGTCTCCAAGAGCATATCGATGAGTGTTTGTTCATCACTTTCATCTTCACCTAAAAATATCTCAGCAATGGTTTGAATCAACATTGCATCACAACCAATATAAGCACGGTGAGTATCCCCGTTTATTGTTTCAATATCGATATAAGCAAGAAGTGTTCTCTTTTTACTGGATTCGGTAACAAGATCATAGGGGAGACGGATTTGATGAGTACAAAAATTAGTTGCAGCTTCGACAATAATGGGTAACATCACATCCTCACTCTTTTTTAAGTATGATAATTGATTATAGCGTAAAATCAATTGAACTAAAAGGGTATTCGTTGAAGCACTAAGGGAGTATAATCGCGCGGAATAAAAGAATGTAAAGAAAAAATATGACCATAGAATTAATCCTTTTAGGGATCAGCGTCGGTATACTCTCCGGATTTTTCGGAATCGGCGGAGGAACGGTCAGCGTCCCAATTTTGCTCTATATGGGGTTTGGGATAAAAGAGGCAATCGGTATCTCGGTGGCACAAATGGTTGCCGGATCGTTGATGGCGGCTTGGATTCACCATAAAAAGCAAACCTATGAAGTCAGAGATGTTAAATATTTCGGTTTTGGCGGAATACTGGGGGCAATTGCAGGCGGATTTTTGGTAAAACTTTTGAATGAAACTCTATTAGAATGGTTCTTTTTAAGTATCGTAGCCTTTACTTTGGGACGTTTGGCACTCTCCAATCCTGCTCCGAGCAAGGCTGAAGTTATTAACCGTCCCCTCTACACTGCCATTGGGGGTGGAATAGGGGTGTTTTCAGGGATGCTGGGGGTAGGAGGATCTATTTTAATGACCCCGATATTGGTCAGTTTTATGGGATTCCCCCTCAAAAAAGCGTCGGCTGTGGGGCTGTTTTTTGTGATGTTTACCTCTGTGTCAGCATTTGGGACATTATTTTGGCTGGGGATGATTAACCTGCAGGCCGGTTTTGTGATGGCAATCTCATCATTAGTCGGAATTATAGTGGGTATTTGGCTTCTCCATCGGGTTAAAGTAGTCCATTATAAACAGGTTTTAGTGGTTTTTTATACTCTTATTTTTGCTATTACAGCA
>DATDUY010000068.1:0-4830 GCA_035290165.1 Sulfuricurvum sp.
TGGCGTATGTGACGAAGGAACTCTCATAATGAAAGAATTTTTAGTCGAAACGTTTGCCCATCATCGTACATTGATCGTTTTTTTACACGTCATCAGTGCGGTCGTTTGGGTGGGGGGGATGATTGCAATACGTTTTGCAACCCACCAATCGCTCGCACTCATCAGTGACCCGAAGCTTCGTTTAGAGCGTGCAGCCCATACGCTGAAACGTCTTTTCACGATCGTATTGCCTTTTGTTATTATCTTAATTGTCACAGCGGTTCTTATGGCGGTCGGTCTCGGTTTTCGTGCGGCGGCGATGGACCCCATGGGAAATGTGATCGATGAATACGCAATGAGTATCTACAATACGATTCATATCAAAGAGACGATTTGGCTTATTATGGCATTGAATTTGGGCGCTATGATGTGGCGTCGAGCTAAAGCAGAGCAGGCACTAAAAGAGGGAAATCTCGAAAAAGCCAAAGAGATGCTCGCTCTTATCGCGAAATATATGGTTCCCGTGAATATTGCGCTGGGTGTTAGTGCTATTTATATCGGTGTGGTTCTCCGAAACGCCTATTAAATCATGATACGCTTAGCGTCCTCCTCTATTACCCGCGCTGAACTTCTAAGAGCGGCAGGCATTCCGTTTCTTCAAGAGTCAGTCGATTTTGACGAAGACTCTATACTCGCCTCCTCTCCTAAAAACTTTGTTTACCAAGCGACACTCGGAAAATACCGTGTCAATTTAGAAAAATTCGGCTGCAGCGACTATCCTCTTTTGGTTGCTGATACAGTAGTCACTGCTCAGGGAAAAATTTTGCGTAAAGCGAAAGATGAAGCGGATGCACGGATGATTTTGGAAACTCAAAGCGGTTCTGAGGTGGCTATTATCACCTGTATGATCTACAAAACCCCACGGCTTGAACTCCTTGATATCTCTTCTACCCACTATTTTTTCGATGTGTTTGATCCTCAGAAGATTGAGAACTATCTCCGAAGCGGCGAGTGGCGAGGCAAAGCGGGAGCATGCATGGTGGAGGGGTTTTGCAAACCTTACATTCGCGAAGTACGTGGTTACGAGAGTACGGCGATGGGACTTTGTGTCGAAGTTTTGAAGCCGTTTATATGATGAATCCATATGCTAATGAGCTAAAAGCACTTAAACGTTCGGGACGTTATCGGACGCGTACGATTCGCGATGAAACACTCATTGATGCCGCATCCAATGATTATTTGGGATTAGCGCACAATAAAGAGCTTCACGAGCGTGCATGTGAAACCCTATCCCACTATAGCGATCATGCACCCAAAGCATCAATGCTGGTGAATGGATACCATCCGATTCATGCGGCATTTGAAAAAGTGCTGTGCGAGGCAAACGGATTCGAATCGGGAATCGTGATGGGGAGTGGCTTTAATGCCAATATCGGACTGATTGAAGCGTTGGTGCGTAAAGGTGACATATTGTTCATGGACGAAGAATACCATGCCAGTGGTGTTGCGGGTGCTCGGATGTGTGAGGGGGAAGTGATCTTTTTCCCTCATAATGATGTGCTTGCTCTTAAAGAAGCATTGATCCGTTCTCAGGGGAAACGGACGATAGTAGCAGTGGAGGGGATCTACTCGATGGGGGGTGATCTTGTGCCGCGAGAGATTATAGAACTTGCCATAGAGCATGAGACGATTTTGATTTTGGATGAAGCGCACAGCAGCGGTGTCATCGGTGAGAAGCTGATGGGGATACTCGATTATTATGAGATTGCACCGACTCCGCTAATGATTAAAATGGGGACATTGGGGAAAGCATACGGGAGTTTCGGTGCGTATGTCCTCTCTTCGTGTCATATCAGTGAGTATCTACTCAATCGTGCTAAAAATGTTATTTATGCTACTGCACCGTCGCTTTACGATACGGTACTCGCTCATCATGCCCTTGAATTTATTCAAACTCATACCGAATTGTTACGCGCTCAAATCACAGCCCGTCAACGGATAATTCGCGAAATGCTTAGTATCGAGTGTGCGGGATTGATCGTTCCGATTGTAATAGGGGATAATTTGCGTGTTATGGAGATTCAAAATATCCTTAAAGAGGAGATGGGAATACACGTTGGGGCGATCCGTCAGCCGACAGTGAAAAAAGCGATCCTCCGTCTTATTGCGAGGCTGGATATCGATGAGGTACGTTTGGTTCAGGTGTGTGAGCGTTTAACACAGATTTGGGTAAAATAGTAATATGAATACGATTCATATCGATCGGCTCAAAATCACCCATGGCGATGGAGTGCTGGTGGATATCTCTTTTGATATTCGTCGTTCGTTGGCATTGGTGGGACAAAGCGGGAGCGGTAAGTCGCTTACCCTAAAAGCTCTTTTGGGTCTTTTGGAACCGTCGTTAAACATTACTCTTCAAAAACGATCCGATTTTGAGTGGAAAAGGGGGATGTCTCTCTCTTTGGTTCCTCAAAATCCGTTTACGGCGCTCTCCCCGCTGACACGGATTAAAGATCAAATGTTTTTGACGCGTAAAAGACAAAATGAACTTTTTGCTCTGCTGGGTTTGGAAGAATCGCTCTTAGAGAGATTTCCTCCCGAGCTTTCAGGGGGACAGCTTCAAAGGGTTGTTGTCGCAATTGCTTTAGGATCAAATCCGAAGCTTTTATTGCTCGATGAGCCGACTACGGCACTTGATCCTGAGTCAAAAGAGGCTATGATTGCACTGTTAAAAACACTGCAGAAGAGAATGGGCTTTTCAATGTTGTTTGTTACCCATGATATGAGTGTGGCATCGGCATTATGCGAAGATATTTGCATCCTTCACGGCGGTCGTGTAATCGAAGCCGGAAAAACGACTGATGTTATCGCTCACCCCAAAGAGGGGTACACTCAAGCGTTGATAGACGCTGAATTTAAAACCAGAGGATTTAGAAATTGATCAACTCCTATGACGAAGTACCGCTGCGGACAAAAATGAGAAAATATATGCTCATAGGGCTGGGAATTATTGTGATGATTCCTGTCGTTTTTTTAGGGTACCTTATCTACTCTTTTGAATATGAAACCCAAAAACTGATCAAATATCAGCCCCGTTTGACGACGGAAGTATACGATCGTAACGGGAACAAAATTGCCAACCTTTTTAGTGATGAACACCGATATTATGTATCGTATGAAAATATCCCCCCTAGATTAATTGAAGCACTTTTAGCAATCGAAGATACAATGTTTTTTGAACACGGCGGGGTAAATCCCGATGCGATTATGCGGGCGATCATCAAAGACGTCAGTGCGGGAAAACTCAAAGAGGGTGCGAGTACCATTACACAGCAGTTGGTTAAAAATACCCTTCTCAATCGTGAGAAAAAATTCTCACGTAAATTTAAAGAGGTGTTATACGCTATCCGTATCGAGCAGGAGCTCTCCAAAGAGCAGATTTTGGAGCGCTATTTCAACGAAATCTATTTGGGACACGGATATTACGGAATCAAAACGGCATCGGACGGCTATTTTCGCAAACCTCTCAAAGAGTTAACCCTGAAAGAGATCGCGATGCTCGTCGGTCTTCCCAAAGCCCCCAATTTTTATTCTCCGACCCGAAATTATGAACTCTCTCTGGGACGAGCGAATCGTGTTATCGGACGGATGTATGAGTTGGGATGGATCGATCAAGAGACATATGAAAAATCGACAGGGGAGCGACCGAAAGTTTACAATGACACCCTTAGTAAAAATTCGGGCCCCTATATCATCGATGAGGTAATGCGTCAGCTCGGAGATGCGTTCCCTGACATTCGCAGCGGCGGCTACAAGATTTATACCACCATTGATATGCGATTGCAAGAAGCGGGATATAAGGCGCTTCAGTCGGGTCGTGATGAGATTTTAAAACGGGCGCAGGAAGCGGGTGATTTGGATGAAAATATGCAGCACCAGCTTAACGGTGCCCTTATCAGTTTGAATCCTCATACGGGAGAAATCTTGGCAATGGTCGGAGGGTATGATTATGCCCTCAGCCCTTACAACCGTGTTACACAGGCAAAACGCCAACCCGGATCGGCCTTTAAACCGTTCATCTATCAAGTTGCACTCGATAGCGGTATGTCCCCATCCTCGATGGTTCCTGATATCGCCCGTACCTATACCTATGCCGGCGATGACGGTGAGGAGAAATCGTGGCAGCCGAAGAACTATAAAAATGAATACAAAGGGATGGTTACGATCCGCGATGCATTGACCCACTCACGTAACCTCGCAACGATTAACATGGTAAGCGATATGGGGTTTGGTAAAATCACGGACGGGTTGAGACGTTACGGAATTGTTGAAAATCTACCTCCTGACCTCTCTATCGCGTTAGGAACAATTTCCTTATCTCCAATCGATATAGCGAAATATTATACGATGTTCGCCAGCGGCGGAGCTTTGACGAATCCGATGCTGGTACGCCAAGTAATTACCCCTAAAGGGGAGACGATTTTGTATGAAAACAAAAGTCGTCAAGTCAATACCCCGCAGCAGATTTATCTCATGACCTCAATTTTGAAAGATGTTGTGAGCCACGGAACCGGAACAGGGGCACGTGTGGGTGGGATAGAGATTGCCGGTAAGACGGGAACGACCAATAATAATGTCGATGCGTGGTTTGTCGGCTATTCTCCTACCGTTGAGACGGTCGTATGGTTCGGGCATGACAATAACACCCCGATGCGCCGCAGCGAAACGGGCGGACGTGCCGCGGCACCGGTTTTCCGTTATTATTACGAAGATATGCTCCGTATCTATCCGAATACCAAACGCTATTTTGATCTTCCTGCGGGAGTATACCGAACCCCTACGGATGAAAAC
>DATDUY010000069.1:0-4670 GCA_035290165.1 Sulfuricurvum sp.
TTTGTCTTCGGCGGATTCGAATCCGAAAACTCCCCGCAGGGCATATCGCCCCATCCCTACCACTTCGCGCACCGTTGCCGGAAACGTGCTGTCCACCAAAGCGGAGCGTTGAGGAACGTAGCCGATACGGTTCCAATCGCGAAACCGCTTTTGAGGAATACCGAAAAGTTTGATTTCACCCGATGTCGGTTTTTCAAGCCCTAACAAAAGGCGGACAAGGGTTGTCTTCCCTCCGCCGTTGGGACCGATGATCGCACAATACTCTCCCGGTAGAATTTGAAAACTAGCCCCATTGAGGACGAGATTCCCCTGCCGCTCAAAGTTGAGGTTGTTCACTTCAAAAAGGCTGGGGGAAAATTTCAACGGCACTCCATCGCTTCTCGTAATTTTTTCAGGTTCTCTCGCATAATAGTGAGATACGTTTGATGCGATTTTAACTCATCTTCACTGATATTTTCCAGCGGTTGAAGCGCTACCGCCTTGGCACCGGTCTCTTTTGCAATCGTTTGGGAGACGTTATCATTGATCAACTCTTCAAAAAAGATCGTTTTCATCCCGTGCTCTTTGACCACTTCGACGATATGAGCTACGGTCTGCGCACTCGGCTGCTCATCGGAGGATAGACCGATGACCGAAACATTTTCGAGCTTGTTTGCATGGGCAAGATAACCGAAAGCATCGTGATTTGAGATAAGGGTGCGGTTTTTGCACTCCGCCAATTCTGTTGCATACTCTGATTTCAGTTTTTCGAGTTCCGCGATATAGGCAGCTGCATTTTTATGAAACTGCTCCGCTTTTACAGGAGAGAGTTTCGAAAACTCTGCATCCATCGTTTGGGTCATTTTGATCATATTATCGATATCGAGCCAATAGTGAGGATCATAAGCTCCGTGTTGGTGATGTTCGTGTTCATCATGATGTGCCCCAGCCTGTTCTGCTTCATCATGATGTTCCTCTTCCCCTTTTTGCAAAGCGACATATTGACTCATATCGATTACTTGGGTTGTTTTCGGAAGGGTGTTTTTAAGACTCTCTGCCCATGTCTCAAACCCTGCACCGTTATAAATAAAGAGGGCAGCTCCTGAAATTTCGGCAACTTGTGTCGGGTTAGGAGAGAACATATGGGCATCACTCCCCAATGGAACGATGGAACGGACATCGATCGCATCACCGGCAACGGCATTGGCAACTTCAAACAGAGAAAAGGTACTGACAGAGACCATCGGTTTCATCTCTGCGCTGTCTTGTTTTGGCTGAGGCTGCGGGGAAAAAAATGTAAGCCCTGCAATCACAGCTATAATGACACTTCCAAATACCAATAACCGTTTTGTATCCATAATTTCAGTTTCCTTATTAAAAAATTCAGATACCATTCTAATGCAACTAAGTTGCAATAAACCTTAAATTTTAAGAAGTCTTATCAAAATGACCCTCAATGAAAAAATAATCCTTAACGGTTTTCGGCTCACCGCACCGCGAAAAAAAATACTTACCATTTTTGCAGAACAAAAACAGCCGATCAGTTTTGAAGAATACACTTCACTTGATCCGGCGATCGATAAAAGTACTTTTTACCGGACTATGCAAAGCTTTGAATCCGCAAACATTATTAACGGTATCGAATCAGATGCGGGAAAACGATATTTTGAACTCTCTGAAAATATTCATCCCCATTTCATTTGCCAAACCTGCCACAAGATTTCGTGCTTAAACCCCCAACCGATCATTTCACCGGATGGCTACACTATCGATTCCATTATCTATAAAGGGCGTTGTCCTCTATGCTCCGCTTCTTAATTCTCTTATCAACATGGTTCTCTCTAAGCTGGGGGTGTTTAGCGTGCAGCTACGGTGATATTAAAGTTCTTACCCATCTCTATCTCAACGTCGAAAAAAATAGTCTCAAATCACTCGATGTAGAGTGGACACTCGATCCGATGTTTTCACAAATGATAATGGGGGATTTTGATCTCAATCGCAACGGAAAATTTGAAAACACGGAACGTTACGAAGTCTATAAAGCCATCGAGCAGATGAAAGAGCTGGGATTTTTTATCCGGCCAACTCTCAATAATCGCAAGATTTGGCTCAAAGAGCTTAAAAACTTTACGGTACGCCAAGAGAGAGGGCTGGTTATCTACCGCTTTACTATTCCTATGGATACCCCTATCGGACAATCATTGCATCTTCGCATTGCATACGATGCCAATGCCGCTTTTGATAACGGATTAATTTACCATCTCAAAGATAAGAATGTTTTTCTCTCCCCTGAAAAATCGGCACGTCTAACGACTAAACTCACTCAACCTAAAATATCCAAAGGTTCAGACTCTATCTTGGACATCTACTTGCGCCCCGTGACTATTGCCCTCGCATCGCCGCTGGGGGGAAATACCCAAAACAGAGGTGATCAAAGCGGCTTTAGCGAGAGTTTGCGCACCCTTAGTGAAAAAATACACGGTGCCCTCGTCGAAGCCCAAGAAGATCCTAGTTTTGCCAGTATCGGGGCGATATTGCTCTTTTCTCTCCTCTATGGAATAGTGCATGCCGCAGGTCCGGGTCATGGAAAAACACTCGTTGCGACTTATTTCACGACCAATGAGCGCAGTTACGGACGGGGAATCACTGTAGCACTCCTCATTGCCGCTACCCACGTCATTAGTGCTTTTCTTATCACGATGATTCTTTACTGGTTTGTTCACGCTATGTTCTCCCAAACGATTCAAGATGTTTCCCTCTATGCCACCAAAGGAAGCGGGGTCATCATCCTCTTGATTGCCCTTTATTTGGCACGTCAAAAGTGGAATTATTATCGTCCGAAACCAAAGATGATGCGCTTTAGCGTCTCAGCACCGCACGTCAGCAGCTGCGGATGCCACAGCTGCACAACAACTGCCAATTCAACCGATCTGATGCTCATACTCGGAGCGGGAATTGTCCCTTGTCCCGGAACCATCGTCGTATTTTTATTTGCCCTCTCGATGGGGATGGTTGCATTGGGTGCAGTGAGTGCCGTTACGATGAGTCTGGGGATGGGATTCACGATCGCGATTACCGCCGCGCTGGGGACGGCATTACGGAAAAAAAGCAGCACTTACGGAGAAAAAGCTCTCAAGATCATCGATATTCTGGGGATAACGGTAATGTTATTAGCCGCTCTGCTCTTAATTCTGGCAGGTTAAATACTCTTCACGAAAAAAGATAGTAATACGATATTGATGAAACGACGATCGCAAATATAAAAGCGACTTTTTTCTTTTGGGTACATTTTGAACACATACTCTCTCTCCCTTGTTTAAAACGGTATTTTAGTCCTACTCTTTTAAAAGCAAGCTTCATTCGAGACTTATGAACACTATGCTATAATCGCGAACTTTTTTAAAAATCAAGGATTAACATGACAGGTATACTGCTCATCGTGCAGATCGTTTTGGTCGTTATGATCACCATCGCGGTACTGCTCCAAAAAAGCTCAAGCATCGGATTGGGAGCCTACAGCGGTTCCAATGAATCGGTTTTCGGAGCTAAAGGGCCGGGAACTTTTTTGGCTAAAGTAACCTTTTTTCTCGGGTTTGTTTTCGTAGTCAACACCATCGCATTGGGCTATTTCTATGCTCAACAAAAAAATGCTTCCGTTGTTGATTCTATGATCGACACTACAGAAGTTACGGCGCCGACGATCAATATCGTAAACGATACCAACACTACCAAATAAGACGAAGGGGAATTTCATGCTAAACGAAGTGTATCAATTTTGTGAAGATAAAATGCAAGGGAGCTGCGAGCATCTCCTCAGCAACTTCCGCACACTCCGCACCGGACGTGTTACCACTAAAATATTGGATAATGTTCGTGTCGATAACTACGGTTCACTCACTCCGATCGATCAGGCGGCAAGTGTTCTTGCGACCGATGCAACGACTATCACTATCTCTCCATGGGATAAATCGATGCTCAGCGTCATCGAAAAAGCGATCATGAAAGCCGATATCGGTGTCAATCCGAACAATAACGGAACCGAAATCAAACTTTTCTTCCCTGCAATGACCGTAGATCAGCGTCAAGATACCGCGAAAAAAGCGCGTGGAATGGCAGAAGATGCAAAAGTCGGCGTTCGCAATGACCGTAAAAAAGCAAATGACAAAATCAAAGTGCTTGAAAAAGACAAATTGATTACGACCGATGAATCTAAATCAGGTCAAGATCAAGTTCAAAAAATCACCGATAAATATATTGCAAAAATTGAAGAGTTGCTCAAAAGTAAAGAGCAAGATATCTTGACGGTATAATCATGGACGTTAAAGCTATTTATATGAATGCCAATGCCATGCTTGAAGGGCATTTTAAACTCAGTTCAGGAAACCATTCGCAGTACTATCTCCAATCGGCGAAAGTGCTTGAAGACCCAAAAACCGCGAAACTCCTCGCTGATGCGTTAGCGCTTAAAATCCAAGAAAACGGAATTGAAATCGATACCGTTTGTGCTCCGGCACTGGGGGGTTTGATTGCAGGATTTGCCCTCGCGACAGCCCTCGATAAACGCTCGATTTTTGCAGAGCGTGTCAACGGCGAAATGCAAATTCGTCGCGGATTTGAGATCACTGCGGGCGAGAAAGTGCTCATCTGTGAAGATATCATCACCACCGGCGGCTCCGCGATGGAAGCAGCCA
>DATDUY010000070.1:0-2255 GCA_035290165.1 Sulfuricurvum sp.
GATTGAAGAAAAACAGTGCTTATGACGTGAAATAGGTATTAGAAAGGAAATGATCATGAACAGAAGATATTTTCTATATTCGTTCTCTTTTACGGCAGCCGCGATTATTATCGGAGGTTGTGAAAAAGAGTCAGGAAATAACAAAGCGGTTGAGAAGTTGAATGAGAGTCAAAAATTACCGTCAAAACTTTCAAACACCGAAACAGCTGAGCTGTTCAAACCTTTTACCCAAGAGTTAAAAATTCCCGATGAGATTAATTTCGGTACTATCGCAAAAGCAAAATTCAATGCGCAAAAAAGTCTGGTTGATATCTACAAAGATAAAAAAACAGAAGTTTTAACTTTTCAGGGAGAGCTGCCAAATCCTACTATTCGTATAAAAAAAGGGGATAATTTTGCACTTGATTTTACCAACAGTCTTGAAAAACCAACGATTATCCATTGGCATGGAATAATCGTACCCGAAGAGATGGACGGACACCCCAAAGATGCAATTGACACGCAAATAACAAAAGAGTACAAATATAAAATTAATCAAAAATCGGGTACGTTTTGGTACCATTCGCACCCTCACGGCAGAACGGGAGAGGAGATATATTATGGGCTTTCAGGTCTTTATATCGTAGAAGATGATGACGAAAAAAAGTTAAATCTTCCCTCAGGTGAGTTTGAACTGCCGCTTATTATACAAGATAGGAGATTTGATAAAAAAGCAAATCTTATCTATAAAGAAATAGCATCAGACAACAATGGAGTTCTAGGCGACATTGTTTTGGTAAATTCTACACCTTTCCCCTATAAAAATGTAAAGAACACAAAATATCGACTCAGAATCCTTAACGCTTCAAGTGCGAGAACGTATAGACTTGCATTTGAAGGAATTGAGAGTTTTGCACTCATTGGAACCGACGGCGGACTGCTTGAAGAACCAATAATCGTAAAAGATATAGTGATTGCGGTTGCAGAGCGTATCGATATAGTCATAGATTTTAAAGATAAAAAAATCGGCGAGACGGTAACCCTGAAAACGCTCGGATTCAAAGAAGCCAGCAATTTTAAAACAAACCAAAAATATCCGAGTTTGGGCGACACTATGGATATTATGACGTTTAATATTACTCAATTATCAACAAATAACTCTGCAAATCTTCCAAGAAAGCTCTCACATATTTTAAAAACAAAAGAGTCTGATGCTTCTAAAGTTAGAACGATTACAATGGAGGTTATAGGGGGAGGTATTTGGACTTTAAACAAAAAACCTTACGATATGAACAGGATTGATGATAGAGTAAAATTAGGCTCAACAGAAATTTGGGAGATTAAAAATACAATTCATATGGCACATCCGTTTCACATACATGGAGTACAATTTCAAATACTGGATAGAACAAGAGATATAGATTTTCCCACAGACAAAGGATGGAAAGATACCGTGCTCGTTATGCCGGTAGAAACGGTTCGTATTATAATAAAATTTACAATGCCCGGACTATTTGTTTACCACTGTCATATTCTAGAACATGAAGATCATGCTATGATGGCAAATTTTTTAGTGGAGTAAAACCAGTAAAGACAAATATTTAAAGGATAACAGTATGGACAAAGGTTGGATGACAAACGCGATTGCGTTAGGATTGGTTGCACTTTCCTATATATTTGAGGGGTTTACGGCAGATGCGATCCGAGCGGCTGGATTATTTGCCCTCTCAGGCGCGGTGACAAATCAGCTTGCGATCCACATGCTTTTTGAAAAAGTACCTTATCTTTACGGGTCAGGGATTATTATAGATCGATTCGAATCGATACGTGAAGCGCTCAAAAGACTCATTATGGAGCAATTTTTCACCCCAGAAAAGATCGAGAGTTTTGTCCAGTCCCAAGAGCGTTCCATCGATTTAACCCCGATCATCGAAGAAACCGATTTTACCCCCGCGTATGATGCGTTGGTACGTAGTGTGATGGAATCACCGATGGGAGGAATGCTCGGAATGTTCGGAGGCGAAGCGATTATCGGTAAACTCAAAGAACCGTTTTTAGAAAAGATTAAAGCATCAACCATAGAGATTTCTCAGAGCGAATCGTTTATGGCTGCCCTTAATACCCACCTGCACCAAGGGAGTTCACATCTCACCGAAACGATCGAGAGTATCGTTGTATCTCGCCTTGCAGAACTCACACCTATAATGATTAAAGAGATGTTGCACGCGTTAATGAAAGAACATTTAGGTTGGCTCGTAGTGTGGGGCGGAGTCTTC
>DATDUY010000071.1:0-8386 GCA_035290165.1 Sulfuricurvum sp.
CAAGGGTGTAGATGTAGGTAAATCCGCTGTAAAAATAGATCCCCTCAAGAATCTGATTGGCAAAACACGCTTTGACAAAGGCACCTTCGCTAGGATCGTTGGCAAGCTCGTTATAGCGTGCCGCAATCGAATCATTTTTGGTTTTGAGCATCATGTCACGGCGCCAGAGATCGTAAATCTCTTCAGAGTTTTGGCTGATAGAGTCAACCATAACGGCGTAGCTTTGGGAATGGAGTGCCTCTTCGAAGCTTTGGCGTACCAAAATAAGGTTCACTTCAGGAGCGGTCACATACGGGTTAACATTGTCCATCAGGTTGTTGGTTTGCAATGAATCCATAAAAATGAGCTGGGAGAGGGCCTTGTCATACGCCGTTTTCTCCATTTCCGTGAGGTATTTGTAGTCAACCGCGTCACGGGTCATATCGACCTCTTTAGGGAACCATGTGTTGTTGAGCATCATCTCCCAGAGGTTATACGCCCACTGATATTTGATGTTGTTGAGTTCAAAAATACCGGTAGGGTTGCCGCCGAAAATCTGACGGTCGTTTACATGTTCATTGGACGTAGGATTGTAAATTTGTTTGCGCTTCATTTCGGCTATCCCTGTGTGCAGATAAAGTAGATGATTATGTCGAAATATAGATTTAAGTATGATAAAATGAAAAGAGTTTTTGGTGGGGGTGTAAAATGAAGAGAGGGCTCGTTATCAAATCATTGGCGGCAGCTGTCGCTATATACGCTGCGGCTGGTTTTTTCGGAGTCCCTTATCTCCTTAAAAACATTGTTCCCGAAAAAATTTCTGAAGCGACCCATGGGGGGAAATTTGCAGTCGAATCGGCTTTTTTTAACCCGTTTACCTTTCATCTCTCCCTAAAAAAAGTCTCATTCAAAACACCTCAGAATAATAATTTTATAGCCCTTGAGAAATTTTCGATTAATGTTGACCCGTTTGCCTATGTGTTGCGTGGAGGATGGGTCATTCGTCATCTTTCCCTCAGTGCACCCGAAATAACCATACGACGGGACTCGGCGGGGGATTTTAATTTTAAATGGCTTACAGAGCTGGGAGAGGATGAGAAAGAGGAGAAATCTTCAGAGCCGTTAGGATTGATCATCGACCGTTTCGTACTAAAAAACGGAACGATACACTATAGTGATTATGCTGATGGGAAAGCGTATACGCTAGGCGTTGGACCGATCGGATTTAATCTCGACACTATCGATTTGAGGGATCTCTCCAGCAGTGATGGGAAAATGCGCCTTTATGCGACCATCAACGAGGGGGGATTTATCGATCTCAGCGGAAAAATAGATGCCCTCTCCCCTTTGGTTATCGGCGGAAAAATGGCATTTGATTCGGGAAAACTGTATACTCCTTGGCGCTATTTCAAAGAGAAGTTTCCGATCGAAGTAGCGGACGGTTCTGCAGGGTTTGGATTTGATTATCGATTTGACAGCAATGACGTCAATGCAACCGATCTCACCAATCTTTATGTCAATGTTAATAAACTCCGTATTATCCCCAAGGGTGAGCAGTGTGATCTCTTTACCCTCTCGTCGCTTCAGCTTAAGGGGGGACGTGTTCAGCCGATGCGGAAGGTATTTAATGCCGAATCGCTCAGTCTGGAGGGGATGACGCTTTCGGCATATCGTTCGCACGAGGGGAAAATTGATTGGCTCACCTATATCGAAGCGTTCCAAAAAGCATTCCCGAAAGAGGAGACGAATGAAGTTAAAACACCTTGGGTGTACGGTATCAAAACGATTGAGTTGAAAAACGGCTCGGTCGGAGTTATTGATGACGTTCCGAATAAAAAAGTGGCTGTAAATCTTGATCAGATAAATATTAGTCTGAAAGGGTTTGAGAGCAATCCGTCGGTTAAAAACTATCTTACCGTCTCTTCCCGGATCAATGAAAGAGGTACGTTCGATCTCAAAAGCGATCTCGTCCGTTCCCCCCTAAGCAGCAGTGGAGATGTAAACATCAAAGGGTTGGATGTTTCGCTTGTCGATCCCTATATTGAGCCAAGCAGCTATGCATCGCTCCGTCGAGGAAATGTGTCACTTGCGGCAGAGTATGATTATACCCCTTCAAAAACGGCATTAAAAGGAAAAGTTGCCCTCAGCGACTGGGTCGTAAATGATACGCGGGATGATTCGGTACTGCTCGGATGGCAAAATATCGGGGTAACGCCGTTTGTCTATGCTTATCCCGACAATCGGCTCAAAATCAATCAGTTGGCTATTGACGGGTTCTATACGAATGCCCATATCGATGCGAATAAAGTGCTCAATTACGCTACCTTGAGTAAAAAAAGTCCGAATGAATCGAAGAGTGCCAAACCTAGCGGCAATCCGTTCGGGCTGGATATTGTCAAACTCCTTTTACGCGATAGCAGCGCCACCTTCAGTGATTTGTCTCTCCCCTTGCCGTTTAAAACCTATATCCATGACTTAGAGGGCTCGGTATTGGGAATCTCTACGACGAAAAATGTCACGACGTTTGTAAAACTTCGCGGGGGGGTCGATCAGTACGGATTGGCAAAAATCGATGGATCGCTCAATACGAAAGATCCCAAAAAATTTACCGATATGAAAGTAGCATTCGATAATCTTGAATTGAAACATTACACCCCCTATTCTCTCCAATTTTTGGGGTATAAGATTGATGGCGGTAAGTTATTTTTGAATTTGGGATATAAGATTGACGGTGGCAAACTTAACAGCACCAATCAAGTGGTGATCAAAAAAATCGAGTTAGGTGCTGAAAAAGAGGGAGGCTCTCCGTGGCCGATGCGGTTTGTTGTCGCCCTTCTCGAAGATTCGGATGGGGTAATTGATATCGACTTGCCGATAGAGGGGGATGTGAATAAGCCTGATTTCAAATACGGAAAAGTGGTATGGCAGGTGATCGGCAACCTCTTTACCAAAGCGGTGACCTCCCCTTTTAGATTGCTCGGCTCTATAATGGGGATTGAGAGCGACAAACTCTCATCTATCGATTTTGAGGCAGGTTCATCAACCCTTTTGCCTCCGCAGGTTGAAAAACTCGATCAAATTACGACGATGCTCTCCAAGCGTCCTAAACTCGCATTGAGTATTTATGGAGGATGGGATGAGGTGAGTGATACCCACGCACTTAAAGGTCGTAAACTGGTTCAAGCTGCCTTAAAAAAGAACAAAGATCTGAAAATAGATTCACCTCAGGCGATGAGCGTGGAGTTACTGGAAGATATGGCGGAAGAATCGCTGGATAAAAAAGAGCTCAAAGAGATGAAGAGTTTGTATAAAGAGAAATATCCCGAGGAAGCGGCCTATGTCCGCCATTATTCGGAAGCGCTGATTGAGAGATTGATCCCCCAGCAGCTTTTGAGCCATCAAGAGCTTCAAGCTCTGGCACAGCAACGCAGTCTAGTAATCCGAAACTACCTCTTAAAGACGGCGAGCTTGGAGAAGAGGGTAGTGATTAAAGAGGCTGAGGCGATTAAAGAGCTAAAAGAGACGGATGTTCCGGTACGAATGGAGATTGTCCTTCCCTAATATTTTGACAAATTTGTGATTCGTCCTATAATGTCATAATTATTTTATGTAGGAGAATCTATGCCATTTTCACCCGCAAAGCGTAAAGATACCCTCAGCGGTATCCTTTTTGTCGCTATTTTCGCTGCTGCAGCGACCATGATCGCTGATTTGTCAGTAATCAAAAATCTAGGAATCTCTCCATTGGTTGTGGGGATTGTTCTGGGGATCTTTTTTGCCAATACCCTTCATAACCGTATCCCCTCCGTATGGGAGGGGGGAATTACCTTTTCCGGTAAAAAAATCCTCCGTTTTGCGATCGTATTTTACGGTTTTCGGATTACCTTTCAACAAATTGCCGAAGTAGGGATGGAGGGGTTTATGGTCTCGTTGATTATGCTCTCTACAACCTTTATTCTTGGAACCTACATCGGACAAAAAATCTTTAAAATGGACCGAGATACCTCGATGCTAACCGCTTCTGGAGCGTCGGTATGCGGTGCGGCAGCGGTTTTGGCAACGGAACCGGTACTAAAGAGCGAAGAGCATAAAGCGGCGATTGCCGTGTCGATGGTCGTATTGTTCGGTACGATTGCCATGTTTTTGTATCCCGCCCTTTACAGCGCAGGGGTATTTGCGGGAATGGATGATCGAACGTTCGGTATTTTTGTCGGCGGAACCATTCACGAAGTGGCACAGGTTGTTGCGGTTGGCGGAGCATACGGCAAAGATGCGGCGGATGCGGCGGTAATCGTTAAAATGACCCGTGTTATTATGATCGCGCCGATGCTTATCCTGTTGGGAATCTACCTCTCGTATGCCGCTAAAAGAAGCGGCAGTGTCGGAGGAGGGGTAAAGCTCGTCATTCCGTGGTTTGCCGTCTATTTTATCGCTATGGCGGGGGTAAACTCTCTGCTCACACAATACAGCCTTGCACACGCGGGAGAATCGATTTCAGCGCTTATCATTACTACAGTGGAGAACATTAATCTCATTGATACCTTCTTGCTTACGATGGCTATGACAGCTCTTGGTATGGGGACACGTTTTGCGAAGTTCAAAGGGTTGGGAATGGCACCGCTCTATACGGCAGGGGTAATGTTCGGATGGCTTCTTGTCGGCGGATATTTCATCACAACATGGGTAGTTGCTGCGTTTTAATGAGCTTCTACTCTTTAAACAGATAACGGTTGCGCAGAAGCTTTTCAATGGCTTCCGCCATCTTTTGGTAGCCTTGCGCATTGGGATGGATGTAGTCGCTTTTGTAGCGGTTATCATGAAGAATATCAGCAAGGATATCCTCTTCGATCGCTAAATGGTATGCTTCGGCCAGCTCGTCGTAAAGAGGGGGAGGTGTGAGCTGAAGAAACCCGAATTGCGGAACGGAGATTAAAATGACGTCAATATTTTGAGATTGTGCCAATCGGATCATTTGCTCCAAATTTGTACGGAGTGTTTGCATATCTTGTTTTTTAAGAATGTCATTGCCTCCGTGGCAGAGAAGCAAAATCTTTGGCTTATGTATCTGAAGTAGGGAGGGGAGCCGTTTAAGACCCTCTTCGGAAAGCTCTCCCGATTTCCCTGCATTGATTACTTTTTCTCCCAAAAGCCGTTCTAAGCGGGCAGGATAACTCTCTTTCTGATTTGCCCCGTATCCGTATGTTAAACTATCGCCGAATGCGAGAATTACACCCTGTGAGGGGAAAGGCTTTTGTGGTTCTTGAGAGGGCAAAAAGTGCTTTGCCGTAATTGAAAACAGAATAATGAAAATGATAAGAAAAAAGAGTCTGCTGATACTCATATCACCGTTTCCGATAGCTTAATGCTTCTAGCAAATGAGCTTTCTCTATATTCTTTTCTCCCTCTATATCGGCAATTGTTCGTGCTACTTTGAGGACACGGCTCACCGCTCGAAACGATAACCCGAATCTCCCTATCGCCTGATCAATCACCTGTTGCGTTTCATCATTCAAAGGACAGTATCGGGCAATCTCCGCATCATTAAGTGCGCCGTTTAATCTCTCTTGCCCCCGCATCTTTTGACGCAAAAAAGCGTGACGTACTTTTATGTGAAGGTGATGGGACGTGACGCTCGGTTTGTCCTCAGCACTCACAGCATGCATTTGGACATACAGATCGATACGGTCTAAAAAGGGGTCGGAGAGTCGTGATTTGTAGCGGTTAATCTCCAAATCACTGCAACGGCACGCGGTTGTCGTGCTGAAAAGATTGCCGCAAGGGCAGGGATTCATCGCTGCGACAAATAAGAAGTTAGCATCATAGGTTACTTTTGCATTGACCCGTGAGATGCGGATATGGCGATCTTCCAGCGGTTCGCGGAGTGCTTCTAGAACTGTTTTGGAAAAATGGGGCAGTTCATCGAAAAACAAAATCCCCCCATGTGCTAATCCTACCTCTCCGATTTGAGCTTTATGGCTTCCGCCGCCGAAGATACTTGCCCCTGTAGAGGAGTGATGAGGGGAACGAAACGGGCGCAGGGGGGAAAAGGTCGGCTCTTTCCCCTCCAGAATCTCCAGTTTTGCACATTCAAGCATCTCTTGGTTGTGAAGCGGCGGCATAATATGAACCAGTCGCTTTGCAATCATCGATTTACCTGAACCGGGGGAGCCTTCCAAGAGTAAGTTGTGCATTCCAGCCGCCGCAATCAAAGCGGAGCGTTTAGCATGCTCTTGCCCCTTGATATCGATAAAATCGAGGGGATAGTGTTCATGAAAATAGTAGTGTGTACTCTCATGAATCAAATGGTTGAAATCAAAGGTGCTGATATGCGCTTCCGTCTCGGGGAGCACTTCGGCACGTAAGAGGTTAAGGGTCTCTGTGAGCGTCTCGACGCCGTAAAAGGTTATGTTGGGGATTTTAGAGAGTTTTGGGAGACTGATACGTGGAACAATGGCACGCTCAATTATCCCTTGATTGGCTAATGAGAGGATGATGGGATAGAGGAGGGTGTTTTCAGTCACGCTTCCATCCAACCCCAATTCTCCGAATACATACCATGAGGATAAATCACCCTCATAATTTCCTAATGCAATGAGTGCCGCGATAGGGAGATCGAAATGAGATCCCTCTTTTCGTAAATCGCTGGGGGCAAGATTGATGGTGAGACGTTTCGGTGGAAAGGTAAACCCATTGCTGAGCAGGGCAGATTTTACCCGCTCTTTTGACTCGGTTATGGCTGTATTGGCCATTCCGACGATAGTAAAAGCCGGTAGCCCTTTGGTTGCTGTGAATTGGACTTCGACAGGTGAAGCGTCTATCCCTTCAAATGTAGCGCAAAGTAACTGTTTCATAGTGTAATCCAAAATATTATTTAACAGTTATAGTATCGTAAATGTTGGATTGAAAGAATTATATTGCAAAATGCAATATAATGAGGAGGGCTATTTTTTCTCTTTGAGCGCTTTTTTATACTCTTTTTCAAATTTTTTACGGCGATTATAGGTGAGTTTATCGATAAAGAGTTTTCCTTCCAAATGATCCATTTCGTGCTGAATGGCGATGGCTAAGAGCTCACTGGCATCAAGGGTACACGCTTCTCCGTGACGGTTTTGGTACTTCAGCATCAGTGTTTCATACCGCTCTATATCTTCATAAAAGCCGGGGACGCTTAGGCACCCCTCCTGATAGAGGATATTACCTTGAGGGGCATGAATAACCGGATTAATAATCTCAATGACATTCTCTTTGCTTTGGTTTCCTTCATCATCGGGAATACAAAGGATGAGTGCACGGATCGGATTTGCTACTTGAATAGCTGCTAAGCCGATACCGTTGGAGGTTATCATCGTCTCATACATATCGTCTAAAAAGCGGTGGAGCAATTCATCAAAATTGACCACCTCTTTGGAACGCATTTTTAGTTGTTTGTTGGGGTAGGTGATAATGGGTAGAAGCATAAGAACCTTATTCGTTTTCGCTGCAGACCATATACCGAATCTTGGAATTATTGTCGGCTGCATCCATGGCATTTAGTGTACAAACAAGGGTCTGGTCAACCCCTTGCGCTGGGTTTAATTCAGTGACTCCGATAGCGATCCGCAATTGAATCTCTTTTTCGGCAATGAAAAAATTGCTGGAAGAGACGAGATCAAAGAGGCGTTCAGACGCCCGTTTTGCACTTTCTATGTCGGTATGTTTCAATACCATGGCAAAAACGCCTTCGCCGTAGTGGGCAACGATATCACTCCGTCTGGAAGTTTTAAGAAGAAGTCTGGCTACCGTACGTACCATCAGCTGTTGGGCTTTCTCGCTTTGGATACTTTCGCCGGTAGATTTAGAGAGACGAACGGTGATAAGGGAGCTTTTATGTTTAAATTCATCGATAAGATGACGCTCCTGCTCCAGTTTGGAAATAAGGAAACGTTTGTTATAGACACCGTATTGATTATCGAAAATAGTCTCATTTTCAACTTGTTTTACGATGGTAGCCGTCTCATCGTAAATAACTTTCATATGAGATACTTGCTTTTTCAATATCGAGCTGAGTTTCCCGACATCATTGCCAAGAGAGGCAAGCAATTCGTTTGCACCGTTTAAAGAGGGGATCTCTTTCATCTCTTCTTTGCGCTTCTCTAAAATTTTCTCCATCAGAGAGATATTCTTGTACAGCGTTGCGCTTAATTGCAATATACTTTTAACCGAAGAGAACCCTTGCTTGAGAGTTTTTTCAAGCTCTATACTTGATTCGTCGTGATTATCCTCTTCAAGTTCTAAAATAGAACCGATTTGACGACGGAGACTTTCGCTTTTATCTTCTAAAATACGATCAAAGTAGAGAGAAAAATTGTTGGGGGTAGGGGGAAGATTATCTGAAATAAGGGCATTCAAAACCTCTTTGGCGAAAATC
>DATDUY010000072.1:0-2087 GCA_035290165.1 Sulfuricurvum sp.
TGTAGGGCAATATTCCGAATAAGGTTTTTCCTTATTCTTCCCCTTTTTTCTCTTTCTCTTTTTTCTCCGATTTCAACCGTTTCATTTTTTTTGCCTCTTTTGAATAAGCGATCAACTCTTCCGTCGTATGCAGTGATGTTGGAAGAAGTTTGAGGGTACGTTTGAGTAGTTTAGTTGTTGTCATCGCATCGGAGAGGGCGCGATGGTGTGTGGCATCACGATAAAGAGAAAGTTGCTCATTGAGATAGGCTAAGCCGTAGCGTTCGGATTCAAAGGTACGTTCGGCCAAATCTATCGTACACAATGAACGATTTAGAAGCCGCTCAAGTCCCACCCGCTCCATCATGGCAGAGACAAAATTATAGTCAAATTTGGCGTCATGTCCTACAAATACGGCATCTCCCAAAAAGAGGCGAAATTCTCTCATTACCTTTCTAAGAGAAGGTGCTTTGAGAGTTTGTTCCGTTGTAATCCCCGTAATATCTTGAATTTGATCGGAGATATCGGTGCAATAAACCAAACTCTCGTAGGTATCAAGTATTTTTCCGTTTTGGAGTTTAACCGCACCGATTTCAATAATTTGATGATGGGACGGTTTGGAGCCGTTGGATTCAACATCAACGATACAAAAGAGGGTATCTTCAATTGGGGTTAACGCTGTTTGGAATCGATAATACTCGTTATGCAGAACAATATTCATACCTTGAGCTTTGAGAAGTTCTAACGCTAGATCGCTATCACTCCCCAACAATGCTTCAAATTCCCCTTTTGGGATCCCGTTTTTCGTTAATCGAACAAGTACTTTAGGATCGAATACCTTCACGCTTTGGCCTTTTTGATAAAAGAGGCAACACGCTGAGGATCTTTTTTTCCATAAGAGGCTTCAACCCCGCTGCTCACATCGACACCGTAAAAACCGTAAGGTTTTAAATCGGCGACATTCTCGGGATTCAATCCTCCTGCGAGGATAATTTTAGAACAGTCAATCCCCTCAAACCATTCAATATTTAGCCGTTTTCCACTACCGCCGAAGCTTTCGCAATACGCATCAACAAGACGATACTCATCAGCATACTCAAAAATATCTTCTCTTTTTTGCGCACGGATAACACGTAATGATGGGAAATTAACCTGAATGAAAAAATCTTTCTCTACATCAAAATGAATTTGTGCGAGTGTGCAACCTGTCTCTAAACACATGGAACGGATAAATTCGGGTGTTTCATTGACAAAAAGGGCGACTTTATCGACAAAAGGAGGGAGTTTTTCGATAATCTTTTTTGCATCAGTGGAAGTGATATAGCGTGGAGACTCAGGATAAAAGACAAACCCTAGGGCATCTGCTCCCGCATGGATAGCGAGGAGGGCATCTTCCAGATTGGTGATTCCACAGATCTTGACTCTCATACTTTGAGGCTATCAATTGCAGTTTTATAATCCTCAGCACCAAACACATAGCTTCCGGCGACACACACATCAACACCTGCATCTTTAAGCTCTTGTATATTGGAACTTCCAACCCCGCCGTCGATTTCAATCAAGCAGTTTGGATTGATGGAATCGCGAAGTGTTTTGAGGCGTCTGATTTTGTTCACAACATTAGAGATAAACTTTTGTCCGCCGAATCCCGGATTGACCGACATAACAAGAACCATATCGATATCAGCGAGGAGATATTCTACCGCTTCGGCTGGGGTATGAGGGTTGAGGACGATTCCCGGTTTGATACCGAGGGATCGTATATGCTGAACAAGACGGTGGGGGTGCTTCTCTTCTTCGATGTGAAAGGTAATGTATTCGGGTTTGAGTGGGGCAAAAAGATCGACAAAAAAGGTGTTGTTTTGTACCATAAGATGGATATCAAGGGGTTTAGTGGCTGACGCGGCAATAGCACTGACGACAACGGGTCCGATAGTGAGGTTGGGGACAAAGTGCCCATCCATCACATCGACATGCACCAAATCGCATCCAGCGTCACAAATGGCACGGACATCGCGCGCTAAATTACCAAAATCGGCAGAGAGGACACTGGGGGCAACGAGCATGATGTACACCTTTACAAAATGTTTTCGTTATTTTAGCGAAAA
>DATDUY010000073.1:0-7800 GCA_035290165.1 Sulfuricurvum sp.
CCGTCTTCCCACCCGCTGAGTGTGATTTTTTTATCGATCCGATCCGCTTTTTCAAGAGCTTCAATCGCATTTTCGATAAATACCGAAAAAAGGTGAAGCAACCGACTGCTGGGAACCTTCGTATTAATAGTTATCCCCTCATTAATATCAATATCAAGAGTTATATTTGCAGCATTTAAATGAGATTCCAAAAGACGTTTTACCTCCTCAACAGAGATTTTCACATTTATAACTCCGGCTTTATCGCTGTGAAAGTGATACAAACTCTCTAAACTATGGGAAAGATGATCTAAAATTGCTTCACTACGCACCAATTCATCGTTGATACATTCGCACGATTGTTCCGCCAATCTGCGACGCATTCGAAGCAAATAAGTAGAGAGTGTATGCAAAGGGCGGCGCCACTGATGGGCAACAAAAGCGACCATCTCTCCGATTTGTGCCATACGCGCTTGTTCGATGAACAATTTATCCTGTAACACTTTCTCATCTTCAAGCTTCTTACGTTCTGTAATATCGGTACTGGTAACAACTGCACCGATAATATGTGTATCGTCATCATAAACAGGGTGATACCGCACAAGCAGATAGGCTCTCTTCCCCTCATTAAAATCAAACCACGATTCATAGGAGACATCTCTACCCAAAAATGCCTGATCAAGATAAGGTTTAATGAAATTTTGAAAAAACTCCCTCCCCACTATTGCTTCAACATGGTGTCCTACAATCTCTCCATATGAGCGATTAAATGCTTTGACATAGGCTTGATTGACAGCACGATAGATATAATTCAAATCAACGAATGAGAGCATATTGTCCGTTTGATCGACAAGATTAAAGAGATGTGCTTTAGAGGTATATTCGGTAAATTGGTTCATAAAAGACGGTATCCTAATTTCGGAGTTGATTGGATATTGAGATCGACAACTTTTTTACGCAGATTGCTTACAACTATTTTAAGGGCATTGCGACTTATCTCCTGCGAACCGTAAAGTGTATACTCTATCTCTTCATAACTGACAATCTTTCCTCGATGTTTGAGTAAAAGCTCCATTAATGAAATTTCCAAATGAGACAAGCGCAACATGGTTCCATTTTGATAGATGGTTTTACTCTGAAAGTCATAATATATATTTTCACTGATATCAATATTTTTTAAAATTTTATCTTTATTGTTTCGTTCCAGTAGTTGAAATAATGCATCCAATTTATTCAACGTAATAGGTTTGAGCAAATACTCTTCAAGCTTCAAGGGGATAGCATTGAGAAGATAGTGTTGATGCGAATAGGAACTCAGAACGACAATCGGTATGGTCGAATTATTCGCACGAATCCGTCGGATTAGCTCCAATCCGTCCATTTTCGGCATTTCAATATCCGTTAAAATAATATCCGGATTTTTATCCTGATAAATTCTCCATCCTTCCATCCCGTCATACGCACTAAACACTTCGGCAAATTTAGAATTCAACAAATAGGATAAGTTATCGTTACTTTCTATATCATCTTCAACTATCAAGATTGTTTTATCACTATTTTTAATATACATAATTCTCTTTATGAATAAATTTTCCTTATTTTAACCCAAAATAAGTTTAACGAAACCTTTTACAAACCCCTATCCATTAATATTGTCGCAAACTGATATTGAAGGGGTTGAATGCAAGAACTTACTTTTGGTGAACATGAGCTTATTGTCTCTAAAACCGATATACATGGAAAAATAATCTACGGCAACGAACTTTTTTTACGCCTTGCGGGTTATGAAGAGCATGAGATCATTGGAGCAGCGCATAACATTGTTCGACATCCGGATATGCCGAAACTAATCTTTAAACACTTATGGGACACGATCCGATCGGGTCAAGAGGTTAATGCCTACGTTATCAATAAGGCTAAAAACGGCGACTACTATTGGGTATATGCAAACGTCACCCCTTCCTTTGACAAAAACGGCAATCTGGCAGGATATTATTCGGTACGCCGCAAACCTTCCCAAAAAGCATTAGTCCAAGTCAAACCGCTTTATCAGCGTCTCGTCAATGCAGAACGCTCCGGCGGTATCGTGCAGTCTCAAAAAATACTTGCTGAACTACTAAAAAATTACGGGGGTCGCTATGACAAATTCATCTTATCTCTCTAAGATACAACTTATCGCTTTTCTTTTTTTAGGATTGTTCACCTTCGGCTATGCTATTGATTTTTTTCTTCATGGATTCAGTTGGTTTGATACCCTTTTGCTCGTTGCGTATATCTCTATGGCTTATATTTTTAACCTTCAACTAACAGGGTTAAGAGTTCATCTTCGTAAATCGCTAAGTGTTTTAGAAGATGCCGTCCAAGGAGATTTTGAAGCACGCGCAACTAACATTGCCGATAAGGGCGAAGTAGGACGTGTTTGTCACGGTGTCAATAATCTGATCGATCAGATGGAGACATTTATGCGTGAAATGCGCGCTTCGGTCGATTATGCGACGAACAATGAATATTTCAGACGTTTCAATACGCAAGGGCTTAATCCGGCTTTATCGTATGCCGGAAATAAAATCAATGACAGTATCAATTCGATGCAGGAAAATTTTCATAATCAACTTCGTACCGAACTTAATGCCGATTTAGCAACCATCAACAAAAATAACGAACAACTTGCTTCTCTCCAAAAAAGTTTTATGAATAATACCTCAAAGCTTGAAGCTATTTCTACGAATGTAAAAGAAGCATCAACGATGTCAATTGAACGCGCACATGATGCTCAAAAAGTCGGAAATAAACTCGAAGGGTTAAATGTTCTCATCGATCAAAATGCCAGTTCAACGGCATTGCTTGAAGACCGATCCAAAGAGATAACGGCAATTATCAACCTGATCAGCGATATATCTGACCAAACCAATCTCTTGGCTCTTAATGCCGCGATCGAAGCCGCACGCGCCGGAGAACACGGACGCGGTTTTGCCGTTGTTGCCGATGAAGTCCGCAAATTGGCAGAAAGTACCCAAAAAGCGACCGGAGAAATCCGTGCTACGGTACAAGTCCTGCAACAAGAGAGTATAGAGAATACGGCGAATTCTGTCGAAATGCGTGAAGTAGTCGGCGATTTTACCTCTCTTATGCGGACCTTCCAAGAGAGTATGAATCATTTACGCCACAGCACTGAAGTAATCGATAATGAACTCGCCGGTATTCAAGACCGTATTTTTATCAATCTCATAATGATCGATCATATCGTCTTCAAAACCAATGCTTATACCTCGATCAATTTAGGAAAAAAAGTTTCTGAATTCGGAACACATACCCACTGCCGATTAGGCAAATGGTATGCCGATGAGGGTAAAAAACGATTTGGTCATACACAAAGTTACGGTAAAATGGACAAACCGCATGCAGTTGTCCATAATAATGTAATGGAAGCTATGAAATGTCTCGAAGGGGAAGATACGTGTGTCGCCAACCGCGATCTTATTCTAAACGACTTTAAAACGATGGAAACTGCCAGCAGTGAACTATTTAACCTTGCCGAAGCGATGATAGAAGAGAATCGTCACTAAAGCAAGCGGCGGTTTAATCCGCCTCTACCTCAATCTTAAACTTATCATCCATAAATTTTCGCGCGTCATCATCACTCATTGTAGAAGATTGCAGTAACGCATTTTGAATTTGTACCATAGACAAATCATTTTTATTTTCACCTTCGAGTGTGATCTCATCAACCTCCCCTTTTAGCATTTGAATCATTGCTCGGATTAAATCTTTTTCTACGACTCCCGGAGTATTCGGCAAATCGGATTCAAACCGTTTGGCAATCGCCGTATTGATCGCTAGGGATGCTTTTTTTCTATCATTCAACTCTGCAGGTGTAAGGGCAAATTCTTTTAAAAAGGTTGCTTTGTCGTCTTTTTGAAGCGTATCGGTAAAACTTTTGACCGACTCATAAGTGACATCTGAAATCGCGCGATTCTCAAGAGTGAGAGAAAATTCTTCGAGAATCATAGAATCGGGTGCACTGCTGGAAACGTCTCGTGCATTCATCGAAAACTCAAGCGGCATAATGTCATTATCGATACGGAATCGATCGATTTCAAGATGCTTTATGTTCATTGCATTTCCCTCAATCTCCCCTTTGAGTGAGAGATTGATCGTGCTAAGTTTGCCGAGTGTACTTTGTTGAAACGCATTACTTACATTTTGGGCAATCATCTGTCCAATAATCGCTTTAGGAAGGGCTACTTTATCCGCTTCGATATCGATAGAGGCTTTTATATTTTCACCTGCATTAGCGAACGCTTTAAACTTTGCCAAATCTTCCATATTACCAAAACGTAAAGTTCCGATACTAAGCTGTTCTTGACCCATAACCGAGAATTTTAGTGCTTCAATCTCACAATCGGTCGAAATAAGTCCGCTGCAATCGATACTCTCATAGTTCATTTCTCCGCCGATAAGAAGAAGGCTCTCTTGGTATTCACTGATCGCTTTGACTAACTCCTCTTTTACCTGCTCGTTTTTATAATGGGCTAATGCACTGACACCGACGACCAACACCGCCGCCGCAACAGAGAGATGGATTTTATATTTTTTAAAAAATGGTTCGTTTCTCTTTTCTTCTACCGGTAATTCTTCGTTCACGCGTTCCCTTATTGTATGTAATCAACGACTTTAGAGAGGGTCGTTACCTCTTTGATCACACTGACAACTTCCAAATGTGCAGGATGGATTGCATAAACATCCAATGCTGCCTTTTCCTCAAACTGTGAAACCAAGACCATGTCAAACGACCGCTCGCTTCGGCTGAGATCGATCCCCACTTCCATCGAGTGCACCGTACTTATTTTTGAAGGGAGCGCTTCTAGCATCTCTTTCACATGTGCCATATTGGCCTCTTTATTCTCGTCTTTAAACTGAAACATTACAATGTGTACTAACATGCTTTTTCTACCTTTCAATTAAATCTTTTAAACTTTGACGAGGTGATTTCCCCTCCAAAATAGCGTACACTTCCGCTGCGATAGGGAGGTAGATACTGCGTGCCAATGCTATCTCATGCAAAGCATAAGCCGTTCCTATTCCCTCGCTTACCTCTCCGATTTGAGCTCATACCGCCTCTTTATCCATCCCCTGTGCCAACCCAAGTCCGACACGATAATTACGCGACATGGATGAACTTGCCGTCAAAAACAAATCCCCTGCACCGCTGAGACCTAAAAAACTCTCTTGCGTTGCGCCGTAAGCCCTGCCGAAACGCTCCATCTCAACAAGCCCCCGTGCAATCAGACTCGCCGCAGCATTATGACCAAGTTCTAACCCTTCACAAATCCCCGCAGCAATAGCGATAACGTTTTTATAGGCTCCCGTAATTTCGGCTCCGATCACGTCAGAGCTCGTATAGGTACGGATAAAACTTGGAAAAAGTGCCGCAAATTCACCGGCTGTCACCTCAGACTTCGAATTAATCACGAGGGCAGTAGGGAGTTTTTGCTTTACTTCGATTGCAAAGGAAGGGCCTGATAAAAAAGCGATATTTTCTTCCGGAACATACTCCCCGTAAATTTCGTTCAAAAACCGCCCGCTGGAGGCTTCAATCCCTTTTGCCGCAACAAGAATCTTTTGCCCTTTAAAGGTAAAATTCTCCTTGAGCCATTGTGCAACTTGCTGTGCCGGAACAGTGATAATCAGATATTTGCAGTCAAGTACTTCATCGAGTGATCTGAAATTCGGCCATTCGCGCTTCGAACGGGAGGTAATAATCACTTCATTTTTTTCCGACATAGCAAAGGCTAATGCTTCACCCCATTTGCCCGCACCGATGACACCTACCTTCATTTCACCACCCCCATAGCTTCAGACAATGCGGCAATACTATCATCGTATCCAACTACTACTAAAACATCATCCGGATCGATATGATGGTGATGCCCACGTGAAGTAAAGCTAAAGGTTGCTGAGAGCTGATGATCGACGATGGCAAGGACAAGAATATCAAACTCCTCTCCCCAATCGATCTCATGGAGATGCTTTCCGACTAAAAAACAGTTTTCCGGAACAGTAATTTGCGCTATTTTGAGAAATGACTGCTCGTATAAAATATCATGCAATACTTCCGTTACAGTCGGTTTTTCCAACATTTCGGTAATAATATTGGCGGTAATCTGCTGAGTCGCCATCACCTTGTTGGCACCGGCACTTTTCATCTTTGCCGCACTTTCATGATCTCCCGCCAATGCGATAATAGGAATATCTTCGAAAATTGAACGAAGCGATATAGTAAGAAAGACATTTTCGGCATCTTTATCCAGTGCACAGAAAACAATCAGACTATTCGGATCAAACTTCTCCTCAATCTGTTTCCAATCTTCCCCCAAATCAAATAATGCCGCTTCAAAGCCCGCTGCTTTTGCTGCATTAAGTTCTAATTCATTCATGGCAAAAACAGCGAAAGAGCTATACTCCGATGCAATCTGCATCGCTATTTGTTTCGCATATTCGTTAAATCCAAATACGATAGCACTGTGATAATTCATCGTCTTTTCTTCCTCCGCATCAAGGACTTGAACTCATCGATCAATGAGCGGGTACCTACTACAATCACAACATCACCCTCTTCAACCAAAAGAGAATTGGAAGGATTAAAGAAAAACGATTTACAAGATTGTTTATAAACCCCAAGTACAATGAGCCGTTTGTGAAACATGGTGAATTTTGTTGTCTCAAAAAACTGATTTGCCATTATAGAATCCAAAACAATCTCTTCGATAAAAACACCGCTGTTTTCAGACCTTAGAGCATGAATAACCTCAAACGCTACCGGTCGCCCACTCACCTCTTTAGACATTAATCCGATCAATTCTTGTGTGTAGACAATCTCATTGATACCCGCCAACGAGAGCTTTCTACGATTTTCATGATGATGTAAAATAGAGAGCATTTGAACGCTTTTAGAAATTTCGCGTATCGTCAATGCCGTATAGACATTCAAAACATCGCTCTCCTCCAGTAATATCGCCGCAATCACTTGTGTTTCAAAATCAATCCGTATTGCATGATACGAGTTAAGAGATGCGGGATTATGCGTAAGAGCCAAAAACCCCTCTTTTTGTGCTTCGGCAACTTTTTTGTGATTACTCTCTAAAATAACGACCTGTTTACCGGTTTTTAAAAAGCGGTGGGCGACTTGTGCGGCTAAAGGGGTATATCCGCAGATCAGATAAAATTGATCGGACTTGGAAACGTCATCGATCAATTTATCTTCTTTTATCTCATCGAGTTTTTCAGTAAATGCCGATACAACGATTGAGGTTGCAAATGAGATAACCGCAATCCCCGCCACGATAATCACCATTGCAACCGTTCTACCCTCGCTGGTTACAGGGACAAAATCACCGTATCCGACCGTAAAAATCGTTACAACAGACCAGTATACCGCTTCAAATAGGGTATTAATCGGAGAATCAGGGTTGTTTGCCTCCATAACATAAATGAGGACGGATGAAACGGTGATGATAACACCGGCGAACATTCCCAGAGTAAGAAATTCAAATTTTTTGGACGATAGGATAGAGACAAACTGCTGTAAACTTTTGGTGTAGCGAAAAAGCTTGAATACCCGGAAAAGGATAAAGACCCGCAACAACCGCATCTCATGGAAAAACGGCATAATGGCGAGCAGATCGATAATGGCGGAAGGGGAAAAAACAAATTTCGATTTAGTCAAAATAATATGATGAAAAACAGTTAGTACCTTAAACGGACGCTGCAAAAAAAGGTCGTGTTCATACTGCTCGACAATCGCTTTGGAAGTATCGCTGT
>DATDUY010000074.1:0-6673 GCA_035290165.1 Sulfuricurvum sp.
CGTTGAATGTCGAAGGGGTAAGCGGATCGGTCTTTTTGATGCTAGGGCACGGCGTTGTTGCAGGGGCGCTGTTCTTGCTTGTCGGAGTCATCTATGATCGACGTCATACAAAAATGATGTCTGAATTTGGCGGTCTTGCATCGGTAATGCCGCGTTATGCAACTATTTTCGGAATTATGATGATGGCATCGGTCGGATTGCCGCTTACGATCAACTTTGTTGGGGAGTTTTTATCTCTTCTTGGTTTTTATAAACAGTCTCATATGTTGACCCTAACTGCCGGAGTCGCTATTATCGTCGGAGCTATCTATATGCTTGCGGCGTATAAAAAGATGTTTTTCGGAACAATAACCAATGAAGCCAATAAAAAGCTCAAAGATTTGAATAAAACAGAGTATCTAGGACTTATTCCGCTAACAATCGTAGCTATTTGGTTGGGAGTTTATCCGAAACCGGTGTTAGAACCGATCAACAACAGTGTTGAATCCGTCATTCAATTGATGCACGATAAAGCACAAAGCCCAGAGGCAAAAGCGCGTATTCCTGACTTATCAGGTAAAAACGAAATTATTTCTATTAAGGAGGCACACTAATGTTGGAGCCGATTAATATTTCGTTAGCATCGCTTAATTTAGCGACTTTGGCCCCGATGCTTATAGCAATCGTCGGTGCATTGGTAATTTTAGTGATTGATATGATCAAGGGGGGATTGGATAAAACATTATATGTAATGGTCAGTCTCCTCTTTTTGCTTCTTGATTTGGGGGCATTGGTCGATTTCGCCGGTATGTTTCTAAAAAACGGGACGGTTTTAGGGTTCTTTGATGTGATGTTGATGGACGGGATAGCAATCTTGTCACAAATCATCATTGTTGCCGGTTCGATGTTGTTTATACCTTTGGCATTGACCTCTAAACGTTTTCATGAGTACAACTATCCGGAGTATTTCGCTCTTTTCTTGTTTATGATTGCAGGTTTCCAATTTATGGTAGCTACCGATAACCTTATCTTGATCTTCGTAGGTCTTGAGACAGCGTCATTGGCACTCTATACGCTAATTGCATTGCACAACCGTAAAAAATCGTTTGAAGCGGCGGTGAAGTATTTCACGATGGGTGCTTTGGCGGCAGGTTTTTATGCATTCGGTTCGATGATTTTATACGCGATCAGCGGTTCGGTCGAGATTAACCAAATTGCTACTATATTGGCTGAAGATCACTACAGCAATATCGGTTATGTTCTCGTCTCAATGGCATTTATGATTGCGGCATTCGGATTTAAACTCTCAATGGTTCCGTTTCATACATGGACACCTGACGTCTATGAGGGCTCATCCGCAGCATTGGCGGGATATATGTCTATTGTTCCGAAAATTGCAGGATTTGTCGTGGCAATGCGTTTGTTTGAATTTTTGGTACACAGCGGTGTGGTTTGGCTCCAAGTGATCCTTTATATCGGTGTTGTTGTTACGATGACGGCATCGAATATCTGGGCATTGGTACAAACTGACGTTAAGCGTATGTTGGCATACAGCTCAATCAGCCATGCCGGTTTCGTTATGGCAGCGATTTTAATCGGCACGACACAAGCCAATACAGGGCTCTTTTTATATTGGGCTCTTTTTAGCTTTACTAACTTGGGTGCTTTTACCATGTTATGGGTCAACCGTCAGAAAAACCTCCTCCCGGGGCAAAGTTCGGATCATCCGTACGAAAAATTTTCAGGAATGG
Source organism: Sulfuricurvum sp. (assembly GCA_035290165.1). Taxonomy (GTDB): domain Bacteria; phylum Campylobacterota; class Campylobacteria; order Campylobacterales; family Sulfurimonadaceae; genus Sulfuricurvum. The sequence goes on from DATDUY010000074.1 coordinate 1,731, forward strand.
TAAAAACCATGCCGATGGCTGCGGTGATGATGGCACTGTTTATGCTTTCCCTTGCGGGGATTCCGCCGTTTGGTCTCTTCTGGGGGAAAATGTATATGATCGCTTCAGCCGTCAGCGCAGGATATACTGTTCTTGCTCTAATTATGGCGCTTAACTCTGCAATTGCCGGGTATTACTATCTTAAACTGATCGTTTTCATGTTTATGAAAGAACCGATGGTCGGGTACGATAAATTTTATTTTATGAATGCATCGCTCTCTCTCAAAACCATTATCGGCATTGCGGCAGTCGGAACTATTTTCGCTGTATTTGCCGTAAATCCTCTCTTGGAAGTTATTACGCTATTCGTGTATAATAGCGGTTATTAAAAGGAAAGAAAAAGGGGGAAGGCTTGAGATACTGGATCGCGCTATCTCTTTGTCTCCCCTTGTTTGGTTTGGAGCTATCGCTTCAAAGCGGTAAAGAAGAGGGGGAAAAGTTTAGTATTTTCCACCTCCGCCACAGTACCCCTTTTGAGTGTCAGGCAACAAACAATGAATTCGGCGAAACTCGACGTGTCGATTGCTATTTCAAAACCGCTCCGAAACAAAATTTTTCCCCTATCGACAATGGACTCTTGCGCGTCAGCGCCTCTTCAACCCCCAAAGGGTATACGATAACCATCCTTCCAAAATCAAAAATGATGCTGTTTCCTGAAGTGTTTGATCTCTCCAAAGAGTCACAGACCTATCAAAGCGATGTGAAAAATGCAGCACACTGGAATGTAGTGGGGTACACGAAAACACTCCCTCTAATGAATCTCTCTGCCCCTACTGCCTCATCTATAAATTTCCCGATCAAAGTGCAAAAAAATATCCCCCCTTATGTCGGCGGACTTGATCTTAAAGGGAATCCCATCAAAATTAGACGGGTGCAGGATGTCACCGACTATATGGAGATGAAAAAGGCGTACGCCGCAAAAGATTACTATAAAGTGCTCGATCGTGCCAAGAATACCCTTAAAGAGTATCCTAACACGGTCTTTAAAAATGAGCTGATGCTCTATCAAATCCGTACTTACCATCAACTTGGAGAATTTGAAAAGCTTCTTGAATTGTCTAAAAAGTTTTTACGTGAATACTCCGCCGATGCAAGTATTGCCGAAGTGCTTGCATATACGGCGAATGCCTACAGTAAAATCGGTCAAATTATTGATGCCGATTACTTTTTTGAGCGGCTTTTTGATGAGCAAAGCGACAGCCCGTTTGCTTCTTTAGGGATGATTTACAAAGCAGAGCAGTCAGAAACTTCCGGGGATTTAAAAAAAGCGAAGCTTTACTATCAAAAGGCATTGGTATCGACGTCGGATATGGCAGTTGCATCCAAGGCAGCATTTAAGCTCGCTAAAATTGAATTGGTAGAGGGGAATACCAAAAAAGCGGCGGAATTTGTTGATAAGATAGCGACCGTCAATCCCGATTATTTTGATCAAGTACATGATGACGCGGTAAATCTAGCCGCAACGTTTGCAGAACGGAAAGACTCTAAAACATCGGCTCGTATTGCTGAAGCATTGTTGAACAAGGCAACTCCGAAATCCGAAGAGTATCAGGTTTTGTTGAGAAATCTTGGACTTCAACTAGCGAAAGCGGGGAAACGCAAAGAAGCTCTCAAGCGATTTAACGAATATCTTGAGACGTACAAATACGGCGAATTTGCTGAAGAGATTCGACGGGCTAAAGACGGTTTGTTTTTTGAAGAGGATGACAAAAATACGACCCAAGAGATTAAAAAATACAATGACCTGATTGAACGTTACGGAAATGACAGTGTCGGACGAAAAGCTTTGTACAAAAAAGCACAGCTTTTATTAAAAGAGAAAAAATATAAAGAGATATTGGATATCGAGAGTGATTTGTATCGTTTGGATTCTGCCGAGTACCCAGAGACGAATGCCATTATTTCAAAAAGTGCAATCGGGCTTGAAAAAGAGCATTTAAAAGAGGGAAAATGTGTCGAGGCGATGAAGCTTCAGAAGATGTATAAAATCAAGCTCCTTAGCGAATGGGATGAGGCTCTATTTAATTGTGCTCTGAAAACAACACAATATGAAAATGCTAAAAAAATAGCCCAAAGACATCTTAAATCAAACTCAATTAAAGAGCGGCAGATATGGCTCTCACGTATGGTAAAAACACAATTTGGGCTGGGAGAATACAAAGCGGCAATAAAAGGGGGGAATGAACTCATTACCCTTTTATCAGCCGAAAAAAATCCTCCCCTTAATGATATTCACCGTACTATGTTTGATGCCGCACAGCGAGTAAGTGACGGTGAGGGGATGATTCGTCATATCAAATCGGTTGAAGCGTCATTCGTGAATGATTTTAAAGATATTGAACGCTATACTCAAATGGTCAGTTTGGGACTTAAACGCAAGGATGAGGCTCTGACACAGACCTATTCCCGTAAAGTTATGGCGTTGCAAGAGCGGACGAAAACCTATACGCAAAGCCCTTATATTGAGTTCACATTGGCACAATCGTATCAAAATTTAGGAAAAGATGGCGATGCATTAAAAGTGCTAAGAACATTAAACGCCCGTAAAATGACGAATGAAAAACGTGCTCGTCAACAGTACCTGATCGGATCGATTGAGCAAAAACTGGGGAATAAGCGCCAATCGCGTGAAGCCTTTAATGCCAGTATCAAAGCCGATAAAAACTCCGCATGGGGCAAACTGGCGAAAGACGCACTGGCGCTATTTTAAAATTCTTTTCGCAACACTTATCAACGCTTCAGCTGACCCGTCGGCGCTCAGCATAAACTGATGGGAATTAAACGTCTGCTGCCGTTTCGCTAACTGAGCGGTATGGGTGGAAATGAGTGTGATGAGTTCTTCTTTGGTGATCTTTCCATCCAGATACCCTAATGTCTCGATAATTCCGATCGCTTTCATGCTGTTGGGAATTCTTCCGTAAACCCGTTCCAGTTCCGCCACTTCATCGATTAATCCCAGAGATAGCATTTTTTGTGTCCGCAGAGCAATCCGTTCACGTAAAATATCACGATCGGCGTGCAGATTAAGTACCGGACACTCGGTGATAATCGGTTTAGGAGGATGCGTGCGAAACCATTCTGAGGGAGGAATCTGTGTCTCCAGATAGATCAGGAGCATTTTTTCAATCCGATAAGCGTCTGTAGGGGTGATTTTTTGCATTGTTAGAGGATCGATATCGCTCAAGAGACGATGGCATTCATCCAGATCACTGAGCATTGCTTTTGTTTTTTGAAGAGTCTCTTGAGAATAATCGGGGATTTTGGAGAGACCATCAATCATGCTTTTGAGATAAAAACTGCTTCCCCCGACAATAATGATATTTTTACCTTCGAATAAAGCTTTTTCGTAGATACGGCGGTATTCGTCAATAAAGGTGATAACACTTGCATTTTCATTCGGCGGGAGCCGATCAATACCGAAATGCTCCACAGATGAGAGCTCAGATTTGGATGGCTTGGCGGAGGCGATATCAATCTCTTTGTAGATGCTAAGTGAATCGATAGAGAGGATCAGTGCATTATAGTGTTGAGCAAGATCGAGTGCCAAATCACTCTTACCCGAGGCAGTAGAACCGATAATCGCTAATTGTTTCATAAGTGTAATTATACCCGTACCCTTAAAGAGTTTTTACGATAAAATAAAATTATTAATATTCTAAAGGGAATGTGTGAAACGATTGGCGAGAAGATTACAAGATTTTAATGAACTGGTGATGTTTCAGCACAGCGTCTTTTCACTCCCTTTTATTTTTATCGCGATGATTGTAGGAGCCAACGGATGGTTCGGGTTCAAACTCCTTATTCTTGGAGCCCTAGCGGCGATTAGTGCCCGCAATGCGGCAATGGGATTTAATCGTTACGTTGATCGCGTCTATGATATCCATAACTCTCGCACAGCAGGGCGTCCAAGTGTTGACGGACGGCTTGATGGAGCCTCCATTGCCATTTTTACCGCAGTTAATGCTTTAGTGTTCATGGCAGTCGCCTATTTTATCAATGATTTGGCATTTTATCTGAGTTTCCCCGTTCTTATTGTCCTGTTCAGTTATTCGTATTTCAAACGGTTTAGCTCAATGGCACATATTGTTTTGGGTATATCGTTGGGTCTTGCACCGATGGCAGGGGCAATAGCGGTACTGGGGGATGTCCCATTATGGTCATTGCTGCTGAGTATCGGAGTCGTGTTTTGGGTAGCGGGATTTGATCTGCTTTACTCACTGCAGGATATGGAGTTTGATATAACAAACGGATTGCACTCAATTCCTTCTCGATTTGGTGCGAATGCAACGCTCAAAATTTCGTTCGTATTTCATATCATAACGGTTCTGTTTTGGTATTGGTTTGTGAAGGAAGCAGACCTTGGGATATTCGCCGATGCCGCCGTCGGTTTTTCGGCATTGATGCTTGCGTATGAACACTATTTGGTACGGCGTGATTTTACTAAAATTGATCGGGCATTTTTTACCGTAAACGGTTATTTGGGTTTTGTTTTTATAGGATTTATTATTTTAGATAAGGTGAGTCTATGAGTGATGTACGTTTGATTGAAGCTCCGTTGGAGATGGTCTTTGATGTTGAAAATCTAAATTCGGTCGACTTTGAACGAGAATATGCTCAGTTGAGTGAAGCGGAGAATGATGCCATTGCCCAATGGCTCCGAAACGCTAAAGGTAAAGGGGAGGTGGGAGATAGCGATGGAATCGTCGTCCAACTGCTGGTGGAACTTTATCGTAAAATAGATCGTTTAGAGCAGGTATTGCTTAACACTACACCAACGAAAATTCCGCTGTCATGCAATGCCAAGATCGGGCGTATCGGGTATGAGTATTTTGAGCTTCTTGAACCGTTATTGACAAACGGTACCTATTATTACGGACGAATTGAAATGCCGATTCACCCTACAA
>DATDUY010000075.1:0-2489 GCA_035290165.1 Sulfuricurvum sp.
AGACTCCATCGAAGAGTATTTAAACGAGCATACTATTCCTCACCATATCGATGAGAGCAACGCCGATGATCGTTACACCCGAAACTTTTTCCGTCATCGCTACAGTGCACCGATGATGCGCGATTATCAAGATGCCATTCGTCGAAGCTTCCGCTACCTCGAAGAAGACAGTGAATCGTTGATTGAAGCCATGGATTTTATTCAGGTAGAAAAGTTCTCCTACTCACACAATCCACACACATTCCGCTCACTTCTCTATGGAATCGATCGCTTTTTCAAATCGCAGGGTTATCTGTTAAGCCAACACGATAAAGAGGCGCTTAAAAGAGGGGGGGAACATATCATTGGGCGTCAGACCGTGGTATCAATCGAAGGTGATTATACGTTTATTGCTCCATATGAGCATAATGTGGTTATGGATAAAGGATTTCGTGAAGAGTGCAGAGGATTAAAAATAGGGGTTAAATTACGAGGCTACCTCTACGGTGCCCCGAGGGCATTCGAAGTTATCCGTCAATTAAAAGGCGATCCAACACCTCTTCGATTCGACTGACACCGACAATCTCAATCGCCGCTTTTACTTCATCAGGGATATCGCTCAAATCACGATCATAGTTTTTCTGAGGGATGAGTGCTAGTTTCATCCCCGCACGATGAGCCGCAATCAATTTCTCTTTCAATCCGCCGATAGGGAGAACATTCCCCGTCAATGATACTTCACCCGTCATGGCGATATCGGCACGTACTTTTTTATTGGTGAGGATCGAAGCGATAACCGTAGACATTGCTATCCCCGCACTCGGACCGTCTTTAGGCGTTGCACCATCAGGTACATGGATATGCAGATCGAACCGTTTATAGACTTCGCTCGCATCGAGCGGGATATCACTTTCTCGCTCCGCAGGAGAGAGAGGAATGATAGAGTGATCCACCGTGATTTTCCCCTCATCGATCAACGTCTTCACAACGGAGAGAGCGATGCGGGCAGATTCTTTCATCACATCCCCCAAACTTCCGGTGAGCTGCAATACCCCTTTGCCGTTGATACGGATCGCTTCGATTTTGAGGACATCGCCACCGACAGCTGTCCACGCCAATCCATTGACAACACCGATACGGTCGATGTGATCGGTTCGGTCGATCTCAAAAATCGTTTTTTCCAAGAAATCTTTGAGATTTTTTAGGCTCACCGTCACTTTTTGGGTACTCGGTTCTTCGAGGATCTTTTTCGCCGCTTTACGGACGATATCCGCCACACGTCGGCGGAGATTACGAACCCCCGCTTCGCGGGTATGCTTCTCAATCACTTCCGCCAATGCCGTTTTAGAAATCGAAAGTTCCGATGTTTTAAGACCGTGTTTTTTCAGCTCTTGCGGAATCAAATACTGTTTGGCAATCTGGAACTTTTCCTGAGGCGTGTACGAACTCACCGAGATAAACTCCATTCGGTCGCGCAACGGCCCCGGAATCTGTCCGACATCGTTCGCCGTCGCGATAAAAATCGCTTTGGAGAGATCGAGGTTAAAGTTGAGATAATAGTCTCTGAAATGGGTATTTTGTTCGGGATCGAGAATCTCCAACAATACCGCCGTCGGATCACCGCGATGCGATTTTGCTACCTTATCAATCTCATCGAGAACGATAACAGGATTCATCTTTTTCGCCTCAATCACCCCCTGAACGATACGCCCCGGCATTGCACCGATATAAGTACGGCGATGTCCGCGCAGTTCGTTCACATCTTCCAAACCGCCCAATGCGATCCGTACCAGCGGACGTTTAAGGGCGGTTGCAATCGAGTTAGCAAGGGACGTTTTACCGACACCCGGAGGGCCCGCGAAACACAGGATCGCTCCGCGCCCCTCTTTATCGGCAATACCGCGCAGTTCAAGCAACTCTTTGACCGAAAAATACTCCAAAATACGCTCTTTCGGTTTTTTGAGAGAGAAGTGGTCTTTATTGAGCTGATTTTCGACGTCGTGAATGTTGAGCGCTTTTTTCGCTTCCTCACCGTAGGGGATTTCAAGCACCCATTCAAGATAGGTCTGAATCATCCCCGCATCGGCGCTGTCAGGGTGCATCCGTGCGAAACGCTCCAACTGTTTGTTGATCTCTTTGTAGGCATCGGGATGCATTTTATCTTTTTTAGCGTCGAGTTTTTTTCTAAACTCTTCAATCTCTTCATCACGGTGGGTATCGGTTCCCAACTCTTTTTGAATCTGTTTGAGCTGCTCTTTGAGAAAATACTCTTTGTTGACTTTCTCAATGCGGGAGTGGACTTTCGAGCGGATCTCTTTTTGGAGTTTATTCGCTTCCGTCTCTTCAATCAGCTCATCGATCAGCATCAAAAAACGTTTTTCTGGATCGCGTTCAATAAAAAGTTTATAGGCATTCTCTTTTTTGATTTTAATTGAGCTGCAAATGAGATCAACGATACGGTTGTACTCATGGTTCTCTTCGATAGTACGAAGAAGATCAGGGGGGAAATA
>DATDUY010000076.1:0-2581 GCA_035290165.1 Sulfuricurvum sp.
CACGTATGGGATTTATGAGCTTCTTCATATCGGATACGTGAAAGCATTAGCTCAAATTGCTCCGTTTTAGAGAGTATCTCACCGGCAATATCGGCAACATTATTTGCTGTTTTGGCATTTTGCTGAGTCATTTGATCGAGCTGAGAAACCGCATCGTTGATTTGATTAATTCCTGCCATTTGTTCACGGCTGGCATTGGCAACATCACGTACCATATCATCGGTTTGGACTATTTTTTGTGATATAAGAGAAAAACTGTCCATCATATTTTGTGACGTTTCTAATCCTCCGCGCGATTTTTCACGTGCTGTGCGGGCAAGTTCTTGAATTTGTTTTGCGGCCTCAGCACTTCGGTTGGCAAGGTTTCGAACTTCTTGAGCAACGACGGCGAACCCTTTTCCGGCATCTCCGGCGGTAGCCGCTTCAACGGCTGCATTGAGAGAGAGGATATTAGTCTGAAAGGCAATATTGTCGATAATTTCGACCGCATGGTTGATCGCTTCCGTTGCACTGACAATTTCTCCCATAGCATTTAAGCTTTCATGGGCGATAGTATTCCCTTTCTCGGCAGCGATTTTAGCCTCTTGTGCAACACGAGTCATCTCTTCGGCTTTTGATGTATTAGCCGCAACATTTGACGTAAGTTCTTCGATAGCAGCAGCAGTTTCTTCTAAACTCGAAGCTTGTTGATTGGCGCTGGTGCTAAGCTCATCGCCCGATGAACTTAATACCGTTGCATCTTTGTTAAATTCATGGGAAAATTTTGCAATCATCGCAAAGATTTCACTGTTGCTTGTTGCCATAGAGTTTGCCGCATTTTGAATAGATGCAAATGACCCCTCAATAGTCGAATCCGTATCTGAAATGGATCTCGTATAGTCTCCATTGGCCATTTTAGTCATAACAGCAATCAAATTGGCAAAGGTACGTTCGATCTCATCCACCATTTTATTAAGGGAATGGGCTAACATATTCAGACTCGGGTCACTGTAATGGGTGGGAATTCGATTGTACAAAAGCCCTTTACCGATATAATCGGAGACAGTTCCGAAATCGATAATACTTTGTCTTTGTTCAGCAAACTTTTTATCTAAAATCTCAATATTCCGGTTGATTTCTACCGCTAATTTTCCGAACTCATCTCTTCCCAAATCGGGAAGAGGGACGGAATTTTGTTGTTCGCCCCCTAAAAATTTGAAAAAGGAGATCAGGCCGTTTTGGGTTTTGAACAAAGAATCTTTAATTTGTGATACAATCAACAGCATCACGATCACCATCACAATAAGCAATAATACCCCAGTAACACCCGCCATAATACTCCATGTGACGATGTGGTGTTTAAAGGTTTCCTGCATCACAGCGGCCTCTTTGGTTTTTGATTCCACCAGTTTTTCCATCGATTTACGTGACGCTTTTGCCATAGGTGAAAAATTTTTATGATAATAGTGATACATGGCATTTCGATCTTGATTTTGATTCTTGAGCATTTTCATCAAATCTGATGATGCGGTGATAAATACCAGAGCATCTTTCTGCGCTTGCTGTTGAAGCTTTTTTTGAGAAGGTTCGACACATGCCGTTTCGACCTCTTTGAAATGGGTTTCAATTTTTTGTTGTGTCTCATCGAGTTTTAAAAGATTTTCATTCAAATCTCCCCCGAGCATAATCTCGCGGGTAACACGACTGAAATAATTGAGCTCTTTTTCCGTTTCTAAAACGGCTTTAACACCCTTAAAACTCTGAGCTTCAAAGGTATCAAACTCTTTATTAAGCGATGTCATAGCCCCGATCGACATCAGTGTTCCCGTACCGACGACAATCGAAGTCAACACCATCATTAATCCGAGTTTTTTCGATACGGACATCCGTTGCAGCCATTTTTTCATCTATTGTTCCTTATTTTATAGTATTAAAAAAGCTCGATATCTGAGTCTGACGAAGCATGATGGTGATTGCTCAACATCCCCTGTAAACTCAGTGCATCACTAATGAGGGAATTGTCCATATAATGGATATCCTCCACATTCCGGTAAAAAAAGATTCCCCGCCTCCATTGTTCCAAATTATCAAATAAAGAGGTGAGCATCGGCATAATTGAAGGGATTTTACTGACATCTTCAATCGATTCAAACGTGCATGCCAACTGCTGAATTCCATACGATAGTGCGCTAAACTGAGGAATCATCTCCAACTCTTTCGCATAATCATGCACGATTCTGCTCAACACGGTTAACGTCTCTTGGTTGATATTGCGTTCCGAACTGACCAACAAAACATTAAAATTGTCTTCTAAAATTTCAAGGTCTTCATTGGTTTTATCCAACTCAAAAGGATGAACGCTGTGAAACTCTGCCGCAGACATTTTTTCACTGCGTGTGTAGAGCATCAACTTTTCATCATCATTGAATTCTCTTCCGCTCTCTTCCGCATGTTTTACCGGCTGAATAACAGGCTGCTGTATTGCAGGTTCTGAATCTTTTAGACGCTTGATCTCACCTAATGCCTTCTGCAGATCCGTATTGCTTTTACGCAGTTCTTGATTGGTCTCTTCGAGTATAGTGCTGAAATATTCAGACATTTT
>DATDUY010000077.1:0-4345 GCA_035290165.1 Sulfuricurvum sp.
CCAGTACCGATATTACAGAACGTAAGAAGCTTGAAGATGAGAAAGTGTTACAGGATAAATTGTTCATCGAACAAGCGCGTATGGCACAAATCGGAGAGATGGTCGCTTTTGTCGCCCATCAGTGGCGACGCCCTTTGCATACACTCTCTACTTATTTGCTTCGAATGCGTCGAAGATTGGCGGAACAATCGTGTGAATGCATCGACGATGAATTGGGGCGGAGTGAAGAAATATTGGAACATCTTTCTCATAGTTTAGAGAGTTTATATCACTTTCACAGCGATAAAGCCGGAGTTATAAATGTGAAAATTTCTGTTGAGGAGGTCAAACGTCTTTTGGAATCTCATTTAAATACTGCCAATATCGCTCTTGAGATTGATCTTTCAGGAGAGATGACAATCGATACCAAAGTACCCAGCAGTCGGTTACTTCACCTTTTTTCGGTATTTATTGAAAATGCAATTGAAGCTTTGGAAAAATCAGAGCAGGCGAACAAAAAGATCACCCTTAGCGGATGGGAAGACGGAGAAGCTGTGAGTGTTGATATCCATGATAATGGGGATGGGATGACACAGGAACAGGCAAGGATGATTTTTGAAGCGGGTATGAGCACAAAGAGAGATGACGGTCACGGATATGGGCTTTATTTTGCCCGTAAAATCCTGAGTGAACAGCTTGGAGGATCGGTTGAGCTGATTCAAAACGAAGCGGGGGCTTGTTTTCGGCTGAGATTTCCGAAACGGATAGCTTAAATTTTTGGGATGGCTAAAGCCATATTAATTTACTTAACACACTATTAACAAAATAGTATTACAATAATCGAAACTACTCAAAGGAGTTTCCGATGAAAATGTTACTTACAATCGTGTCGGCTACAGCTTTACTCTCTACTATCGCGTGTGCAGAGATGCCGGCTATAAATCAAGAGCGTGTAGAAGCTCAACATGAAATTCAAAACCGTTTTAAAGAGATGAAGACGGAGGAGCTTCTGGAAAAACGGGGAACTATGACATCTCAGCAAGAGCGCGAAGCGCTTCATAATGAACTTATGAATCGCCAGCAGTCGATGACCAAAGAACAGCATGAGAAATTTATGAGCAAACCGGAGAACCGCACTCCGAAAATGAAAAACCAAGGTTCAGGTCAAGGGATGATGCAAGGGGGCGGTATGGGCTCAGGCATGGGCAGTGGAATGGGTGGAGGCAAAGGGGGGCGTTAAGCCTCCTTTTTAAGCGCTTCGATCTCTTCTGCTTTCTCTTCAATCGTGAGAAGCTCGTCCACTTTCTCTTCATAGAGGGTTTTGGTTTTTTCCAACTCTTCTGCCAAAACGCTAATCCCTATTTTTTCGTATTTTTTCGGATCGGCGAGAGAGGCGTTCAGCTCATCGATCTTGGCTTCGAGAGTCTCGATTTCAGCGGGTAGTTTTTCGAGTGCGCGCTGTTCGTTGAAGGTGAGTTTGAATACTTTTTGCTTTTCAGTCTGTACGAGCGCAGGAGTGGTTGAAGATTTTGCAAATTCCGCTTCCATCGCATCCATCTCAAGCAACTCTTTTTCATCTTCAAGGTATTCGCTGTAAGGCTTATAGCTCTCTTCGATGGTTCCGTCTCCTTTGAAGATGAAGAGTTTTTTGGCAATTTTATCGACGAAATATCGGTCATGGCTCACGAGGATAACTGCCCCCGGAAAGTTTTGGAGCTTCTCTTCGAGGATATTGATGGTCGGGATATCGAGATCGTTCGTCGGCTCATCGAGGATGAGGATGTCCACTTTCTTCGTAAAGAGGAGTGCTAGGGCAACACGGTTTTTTTCTCCGCCGCTGAGGACTCCGACCTTTTTATCGAGGAATTCTCGCGGGAAGAGGAAGTTTTTCAAATAGCCGTACACATGATAATCCTGCCCTTGTGCATCGACACGATCGCCTCCATGGGGGCAAAAGGTTTCAACGAGGTTGAGATTATCATCAAGCATTTCGCGATGCTGATCGAAATAGCCGATCGTGAGTTCCCCTTGTTTAATAATCCCTGATGTCGGTTTTAGACGTCCTAGAAGAGCTTTAAGAAGTGTCGATTTACCGCTTCCGTTAGGGCCTACGACGGCGATAACATCTTTTTGGAGGATTCGGGTGGAGAAATCTTTGATAAGGAGTTTATCCCCTAGCGTGAGTCCGAGATGCTCAACTTCAAAGAGCATTTTTTGGCGGTTGATCCCTTCGCCTCGGTTGAAGTGTTTTGCTTCGCGCTCCAATTCCAGTTTCATTTTTCGGATTTTGGACGGGTTGTTTTTGGCATCTTCACGCAGTGCCAATACCCGCTGTTTTCGCCCTTCGTTCCGTTTTAGCCGTGCTTTTACCCCACGGCGGAGCCATTCGTTCTCCGTTTTGAGAAGTTTGAGGAGGTTGTCGTGCTGTTGCGCCATAGTGCGAAGCAACTCTTGTTTTTGCTCTAAATAGTTACTGTAGCCGCCGCTAAACTCCCTCAGGGTACAATCTTCCACCTCGATCGTTTTTGTCGCTACCTGATCGATAAAGTAACGGTCATGCGAGATGAAAAGGAGGGTAAATTTCTCTTTTAGGATCAACTCTTCGAGAAACTCCACCATGTAGACATCGAGATGGTTGGTCGGCTCATCGAGTAATAAAATATCGGGTTTGAGCAGTAACAGCGAGGCGAGGGCAACACGCCGCTGCTCCCCTCCGCTAAGGAGTTCAACATTTTTTGTCTCATACTCTTTGAGCATAAAATGGTGCATGATCCGCTCGATCTTATCATCGAGGTTCCACGCATTGTGATGATCGAGAAAGGTGGTAAGGTGTGATTGTTCTAGCAGGAGCGTTTCATTGTCGAATTGTTCCGAGAGGAGGAGCGAAATCTCATCGAAACGGATACGTGCTGATTTGAGCTCTCCTAACCCCGCTTCGATCGCTTCTCGGACGTTGTGGCTTGGATCAAATTTTGGCACTTGCGAGAGCATTTTGATCTCGATCCCCTGACGGTTAATCCGCTCACCTGCATCGGTATCGAGAGAACCGTGGACGATCTTCATCAGCGTCGATTTACCGCTGCCGTTTTTACCGACGATAACGACCCTCTCCCCCTCATCGATGTGGAAGTTGATATTCTCTAAAATTTTTTGGGCTTCGTAGTGTTTGCTAACATTTAAGAGATCGACTAATGCCATAGTAAGTTATTCCTTAGGGAGGGTAATACAGTGATTACGTGAGAGATACCATGTCGCGATTGCGTAGTCATTGTAAGGTGTTTCACGTTGTGCCGGAGGGATCGAATCGTTACGGAGTTTGCTTCGGATGATCCCGAATACAATGTACCCAAGTAACAATGCTCCGATGGCGATAAACCAGTCACTTTTCCACCATACGATCAACGCAACACTATAATTTCCATAGCTTAAGAGCCATCCTAACCCACGTGCCATAAGGCGGCATTGGCGTGTCGGCAAAGTAGGGATTGGATCAATATGGAAAGTATTCATAGCGCGAATTATAGCGGATAGGAGTTTAACGGCGGTTGTAGTGGTAAGGATAAATAGGTAATTTATGCCGTTGTATTTAAAATAGTCCCGCCGAGTGAGTTGATTTTTTCGTCAATTTTAGCCAACGCTTTTTCGAGAGTCTCATACGAGATATCGGGAAGTTTTCCTCCCCACATCTCTTCGGCTTCATTAAATCCGCGAACAATCCCCTCTCGTCCCGCTTTTAGGCGTTCAAGATCATCTCCTCCTCCGCTCAATACGAAATCCGCTAAACGCTCTGATGTTTTGGTTACCCCGAAATAACCCTCTTCACTCACCAGTTCTTTGGCTTCATCGGGGCTCATATCGGCAATCGGTTTTCCGGTATAACCGATCGCTTCAAAATCGATGGAGCTTAAAATATCCCGTACTTTATTCAGATCAAACGGAGCGCTTTGGGCTTGGAGATTGTTGGATGAGTAGCTCTCAACTCTGAGAGAGTACTCGACAAGGTAGGCTTGAGAGAGGGTTTTGCCTGAAATCTCTCCGCTTTTGATTTTTTCTTTAAAATCCTGCGTCTCTTTTTCGTTTAATCCTAAGGCACTTTGGCTGTAAGGGTTGATCGATGTTCCGGTTCCGATTTGCATAGAAGCTCCTTTAAAACTGTATACAATAATATCGGCACATTACTCATACCGTAAAGCGTCGATGGGGTTGAGACGTGCCGCTTTGCGGGCAGGAAAGTAGCCGAATACGACCCCGACGAGGGTAGAGAATAAAAAAGCGATAATGACAATCGAGGTGTTAAAGACCAGAGGAAGATCAAAGAAAAGGCTGATCCCGACACCAAAGCCCAACCCCAGAACAACACCGATTA
>DATDUY010000078.1:0-3759 GCA_035290165.1 Sulfuricurvum sp.
GAACAACTATGACCTCTGCGGATTATGTTCAATATACCGTTGAGGGTTCAGTTCTTGCAGGTGTTCAAATGACAAGCAGTACCGGTGCCGGTATCGCAGGTGCAGGTCTTGGAGCCGTCGCGGATCAGATCAATGCAACAAGTGACACAACCGGTGTTAAAGCGATAGCCAATGTTGAGAAAAACAGCAATATCCGTGTTCAGGGGATGACAACAGCTTCAGACATTATCATTAACGGCTCAACAATCTTGCAATCGGGACAAACAATCCTTGCGGGAGATACCGATAATGGTCTTATCAACGCAATCAATGCGAAAAAAGATTATACGGGTGTAACGGCGAATCTCGAAGGAGATGGTACCATCACTCTTACCTCTGACGGTCGCGCAATGCAAGTAACCGGTCTAAGCGGTGTTGCAGGTATCTCTAACGGAACCTATGGCGGGACATTGAGTGTCACTAAAAACAATCTCGATGTTCTCAATCTTAGTGGTGCCCATTACACCAATGCAAGTTTGACAGCCGCCGCGACCAATGCACACAGCCAAACAGAGGTCATTGGAAAAAATAAACTCAGCGATTTGGTCTTCGGTCAAGTTGATGACAATAAAGACGGGTCTATCGACAATGATGATAAAATCGGGTTGCTTAGTTCACGCGAAGGGGCAGCAAAAGCGATGGATATCGTTGAGTCCGCTATTAAAACACTTGATGGTATCCGTGCGGATCTCGGTTCGGCACAAAATCAGTTGATCGTTACGGTCAATAATATCTCCGTAACACAAGTTAACGTACGAGCGGCAGAATCACAAATCCGTGATGTTGACTTCGCAGCGGAGAGTGCTAACTTCTCTAAATATAACATCCTTGCTCAATCTGGAAGTTATGCTATGAGCCAAGCGAATGCTGTACAGCAAAACGTCCTTAAATTGCTGCAGTAGCTTATAATGATGCTTCAAACCTATAAAGCTAATTTAGACGCTATTGGGGTAACCAATCCAGGGCTGAAAGAAAAGCTACTCTTGCTCCAAGAAAATAGTCGATTTGAAGTATATCAAGGAGACACTCCTCATGCGCTTAATATTTTCGATCACGAAAGTGGTCGATTATTGTACGAAAATCCCGAAAAAGAGTTCTCCGAATCGATTAAAGACCTGCAGAAATATCGTGAATACGGCTATTTGTATATGTTCGGAATCGGTAACGGTTTTTTAATTCATGATGCCATAGAAAAATTCTCATTTTTACAGATGGTTGTCATTGAACCTTGTATTGAACTTTTATTTATTGCCTTTCATTTTTCAGATTTTTCGACTGCTTTACGCAGAGGGCGGTTGATTGTTCTTGAAGAATCCGATCTAACCTTCAGCGTTGCAATCAGTATCTTCGGTCATAGCAATGCCCCCGTTTACCTAAAGATGTTTGAGCTTCAAGTTCCGCTGGATTATTATTTAGAAGTTCATGAAGAGAGTTATAAAAAAGCTTTTAATCTCATGCTCAAAGCGGCAGAACAAGTTGCTGTCGTTCTTGGAAATGACATCAAAGACTCGATCATCGGAGTACGCCATCATATAGCCAATCTCCCAAAAATGCTTTCAGGTCCAACAGTCAGAGAGTTTTTTACCCAAAAGCAAAGCAAAATAGCCGTTGTGGTCTCTACAGGCCCCAGTTTATATAAACAGTTGGAAACACTAAAAGAGATTCAAGAGTATGTAACAATCATCAGTGTTGATGCAAGCTTTCCAATTTTGACAAATGCCGGGATTAAACCTGATTTTTGTACCTCTATGGAACGTGTTATAGAGTCTGCAAAGTTTTTTGAAGATACCCCTGCAGAAAAGCATCAAGGGGTAACGTTTGTTTGTGTATCGTTACAGCATCCTGATCTTTTTAAGGCGATAAAAGGCGATATCGTCATTGGAATGCGCCCTTTTGGCTACAACCATTATTTTGGATTGGATGATTACGGCTACATCTGCTACGGAATGAGTGCAGCCAATATGGCGCATGAGTTAGCTGCGCAAATGAAATTTGAAAAATGTGTTTTGATCGGGCAAGACTTGGCCTTTGGCAAAGACGGCTTAAGTCATAGCAAAGGGCATGTTTACGGCGAAGATCAGCTGCAAGACGGAAAAGATAAGATCGATAAAGCGGAATATGATCTTGTCGATGTTGAAGCATACGGTGGAGAGGGAAGCGTAAAGACTATCTATGTTTGGAATGCATTTCGTAACTACTTTGAACAAACTATTTTGGATACGTCAGGCTATATTGAAACCATCAACTGCACAGAAGGTGGTTCCCGAATTGCCGGAGCAACTGAGATGCCTTTCGAACAAATCGCAAAAATGGTAAAAGAGGAAGGGGTTAAGAAAGGAAAGATTGTTCTTGAAAAACCCACCGAAAAAGTAATAAAAGCAAATCTTTCTATCGCAAAAAAGAAAATAACCGTCTTATTAAAAGAGGGGAAACAATTACAAAAAGCAGTCGAAAAACAATTTGTATCCCTGCACAAAAAAAGTCAAAAGCTAGAAAACATGACGAAAGAAGAAGCGCTGGAAATTTGGAGCGATCAAGAAATTATTCTTCTCTTGGACAGTATAGAAGAAACACGCAAAAAACTTTACGGAAGTGAAGTTTTTAACTCGTTCTATTATGAAGTTATCAAACCGTACATAGTACATTTGGAAATGGATCTTGCAAAAGTTAAATCCATGTATGTCGATAACCCTCAAACGAATAAGGAAAAAGCGGTTAAATGGATTTTGGGTAATCGCTACCTCTTTTTTAGTATTGCAGGAGGTATCTCCTATGTCAATGATGCTATTAACGAAAACAACCCTTTTAAAGCCGGTTAATGATTGTATAGGGAGCCCACGGAGTAGACTCACCACCCATCCAACGAAAGTCTCCCATCCCTCTAAGCAAGAGCGTATTCGGACGATGTAGAGAGGTCATAAGATGATGATTGGTGTTATCGACACCAATGTAATCATCTAGACTAAAGAGCAATGCACTAAGACGCGGAAGATCATTCCAAAGGTGGGAAAGGTCAAGATAGCGTCTAGCCAAATAGCGATTTAGAAGTTTTTGCTCCTCTTTTTTGATCTCTTTCTGTAAAATAATCACATTCGCATCCAAGTTTTTTATCTCTTTCAAAAGAGGTTCAAGCTCTATCTCTCTTGGATTCATTTGCGTCCCTGCACGCCAGGTAATGGCAATCGTATGTTTAAAAGGCAACGAAGCGAAAATTGCTTTGACATCCGAAATCAAAACGGGATCGGCTGTCAGTTTGAACGGCGCGGGAACATCTATACTGTTTTCACACTTTAATGCATAAGGAAGATCGCCTAAGGGGAGAATGAAATCAGCAGGTGTTTTATCAATTAAATCGGTGGATATAAGCTGATCAATAAGAGGATGTTCTTTTAGAAGAGGATACAGCTTTTCAGATGGATTATAAATAACACGGGCACCGCGTTGTTTTAAGATGGAAACAAAACGTAAAAAGCATATTTCATCTCCTATCCCTTGTTCTCTAAGCAATAAAATACTTTTATCTGTTAACTCTGCCGGTAGGTACGTAGGCTGATGAAAAGATGTTTTTGAAAAGTAATGGTCATCACGTGTTTGCCGAAACCAATATTTCTTCCATCCCTCTTGATAATCTCCTTTCCGTAAAAGTGCAATGGCAAAATTTTTATCGGTTTCATGGTTGAGAGAATTTGCTTGTAAAGATCTAGTAAATGCATCAAATGC
>DATDUY010000079.1:0-2899 GCA_035290165.1 Sulfuricurvum sp.
GGCGTGCCAAGCCCTTTATACCAATGCACCGAAGCTTATCAACCACCTCTGCGACGGATGCCAGAGTGATTTTGACACCTTAAAAACAATTTTGGATCAGCACGCTATCGCGTATGAGATCGACACTAACCTTGTACGGGGATTGGATTACTACTCTAAAACGGCGTTTGAGTTTGTCAGTGATAACATCGGAAGCCAAAGTGCCATCGCCGGTGGGGGACGCTATGATCGCCTGATCGAGTTTTTGGACGGAAAACCGACCCCTGCTGTGGGATTTGCGCTGGGAATCGAGCGGTTGATGGAGCTGATCGTGATGCCCGAATCCGTTCGTGAGGGGTATTATTTGGGAGCTATGGATTCCGAAGCGATTGCACCGATCTTGAAAGCAGCGGAGAAAATTCGCCGAAGTGATAAAGCGGTCGTCGAATACGAGGCGCGTTCTCTGAAAGCGCATCTCAAGGGAGCGGATCGTATCAATGCCCGCTATTGCGCCGTGATCGGTGAAAATGAACTGGCTCAAAACACTATCTGGGTTAAAGATTTAGTTGAAAAAACTGAATCTCTAATCCCGCTAAATGATTTTTTTGTATAAGGGAGATGATGTGAAAACATACGGAATAGATATTTGGGGCGAAAACAACTTTATGATCGACCAAGGGAAGATCAAAGTCAACTATAAAAGCTCTCCGTCATTGCTCGAAATCACGCAACAGGTACGTAAAACCAACCTTCGAGGCCCGCTCATTTTGCGTTTTCCCCACCTTATCAGCAAACAAATCGATGCCCTTTACTCCAACTTTCGCCGCGCTATTTTCGAAAACGATTACACCGGAAAATTCCATGCCGTTTTCCCGCTCAAAGTAAACCAGTTCCCTGAAGCGGTTGATGCAATCGTCGAACTCGGCGAAAAATACAGCTACGGGTTAGAGGCGGGTTCAAAAGCAGAGCTTGCTCTGGCGATGGCAAAAACCCCTATCGGTTCTCCCATCACTGTGAACGGCTTCAAAGACGAAGAGATGGTCACTCTCGGGTTTATGGCGGCACAAATGGGTCATAACATCACGATTACCATCGAAGGTTTGGGTGAGCTCGAATGGATCATCGACGTTGCCCTGTCATGCGGCCTGAAAGTCCCTAACATCGGTATCCGAGTACGTCTCCAATCTGAGGGAAGCGGTATCTGGGCAAAAAGCAGCGGTATGAGTGCCAAATTCGGTCTCACCTCCACCGAGCTTATCGAAGCGATGCTGATGCTCCAAGAGAACAATATGCTGGAACATTTCACGATGATTCATTTCCATATCGGGTCTCAAATGCAGGATATTGCTCCCTTGAAACGTGTATTGCGCGAAGCGGGAAATATCTATGCCGAACTCAAAAAAATGGGTGCCGATAACCTACGTGCAATCAATATCGGGGGAGGTTTGGCAGTAGAATACTCCCAACACACCTCTACTCGAATGCGTAACTATACCCTTGAAGAGTTCTCTAACAGTGTCGTCTTTTTGCTCCGTGAGATTATGAATGCCAAAGGGGTAACCCATCCCGACATTTTCACCGAATCGGGACGCTTTATCGTTGCGTCGCATTCGGTACTGATCGCCCCCGTACTGGAACTTTTCTCGCACGATTACCAAGCGAAATCGCTTAAGCTCAAAGAGCACAATCCGCCCCTTATCGAAGAGTTGCGTGAGCTCAATTCTCTCCTCTCACCGCGTACCTGCATCGAGTACATGCATGATGCACTCGATCATATGGAGTCTTTGCTCACCCTCTTTAATCTAGGGCACATCGACCTCCAAGACCGCTCAAACGCAGAGATTTTGGTGCACCAGATCATCAAAAAATCACTTTACCTCTCTCAGGACAATCCGATGCCTGAGATTGAACGTCTTCAGGTCAAACTCCAAGAGCGGTATTTGATTAATACCTCTATTTTTCAGAGTATCCCCGATTATTGGGGATTACAGCAGCAGTTTCCGATTATGCCGCTTGATCGTCTCGACATCCCCGCTATCCGTGCGGCGAGTCTATGGGATATCACCTGTGACAGTGACGGAGAGATCCGCTTTAAGCCCGAAACACCGTTATACCTCCATGATATCGATCTCGATGAAGAGGAGTATTTCCTCGCTTTCTTCAACGTCGGTGCCTATCAGGAGACCTTAGGGATGAACCATAACCTTTTCACCCACCCGAGCGAATGTACGATTCTTATCAGCGATACAGGGTATGAAATCGAAAATTTCACCGAATCGGATAATGTTCTCAATATTCTCGAAGATATCGGCTATGACGCTTCCAAACTTCTCACAAACCTTAAAAATAAACTCGCATCCAGTGATTTTAGGACAGAAGAAGAAAAAAGTGATACACTTCAAAAACTCGAAATGTACCTTTACCAAAACGGGTACCTCCGAACGACACGATAAGGATTGAATTTGGGACTTTTTTCTGAAATTGCCGAAGATTTTTCGAACGTTTATAAAAATGATCCCGCTATCAGTTCTCGTATTGAACTTTTTTTTAACTATCCGGGAGTATGGGCGATTTTTTGGTACCGTATTTCCAACCGCCTCTACCGTAGCGGTTTTCGCTCACTTGCCCGTATCATAATGGGTATCAATCAGCTTTTTACCAATATCGATATCCATCCGGGTGCTACGATCGGGAGACGTGTTTTTATCGACCACGGTTTCGGCGTCGTCATCGGTCAAACGACGGTGATTGAAGACGATGTTCTCATCTATCAGGGGGTCACCCTCGGCGGTGTCAGCCTCACTCCCGGTAAACGTCATCCTACAATAAAAAGTGGTGTCGTCATCGGTGCCGGGGCAAAAGTCCTCGGAAATATCACGATCGGAACCAACTCTAAAATCGGCGCAAATTCCGTCGTTGT
>DATDUY010000080.1:0-2354 GCA_035290165.1 Sulfuricurvum sp.
GAATCGAACGCTTCTTTTTGGGAAATGGTAGAACATCCCGAAAGGATGAACAATACCGCTAACACTGTACTCAGTTGTTTTATCACCATTTTGCATTTCCGTAACCGGTAGTGTTTTGATCCTCTTTCTGGACACACCCCTCTTCGGCAACATCAACGGCAGCGGCAGGAGGAGTATAAACGCTTTTACCGTTCAATGCATTAGGGGATGAGGGTATCGCTACGGTGACCTCGGAGGCATAACCCATTATCCCGATCATAAAAAAGAGGAGTAAACGGTTCATTTAGCCATCTTTAGAATGATATTTTTGCCCTCTTTTTGGACAAATTCGAAATCCACTTTATCCCCTACTTCCAACGGATGTGTCAGTTCATGATCTATCACTTCGAATTGCATATTCATAGCAGGCCATTTAAGCTCTGGTATCGGATTATGAAAAATCCGTAGACTTTCGTGATTGGCGGCGATGGATTTAACCGTTCCGCTGGCATGAATTGTTTTTGATGTTACAGTTTCAGAGGAAGAGTGATCGCGGTGTTCATCTCCCATACCCATCAACGGCGAAAGAGAAAGGGATAGAACTAAAATAACAGATGAAAATTTCATAATAAACTCCTTTTTAGATAGTTTAACGAAGTTCATTCTGTTTTGTATCAATATAATATTAATGATATTAATAAATCGCTTACTCTATTCTCCGCTCTTTGAATAAATACGAACTAAATCACTCTTCTTACTATTTTTAGAAACTGTAGAGAGTTCATTTAACTGTTTGGCACTCATTCCAAACCCTTCACTGTTTGCATACAGGGTTGAAGACTTGATCTGTGTTTGGACTTCATCGAACGAACTTTTTTGCTCTGTAAGGGTCTGAGTTTCCGACTGTACTTCAGATCCTTCTTCTTGAAGCTGTTCAGTCTGTTCTTGTTTCATAATCGGATCAGGCTGACCTACTTGAAAAGGCTGAGAGTATGGACTTTGAAAAATATAGGAACTGACTGTCATGGTACACCTCCATTTATAAAAAATGTACATCCAGAAAGCCAAAAAAAACATTAAAAACTCAAATTAAGGTACAATAATCGTATTAAACGTTAAAGGTTCCGTATGCAAATTTTTCTGATTCTCCTAGGGGTACTTGCCCTTATCGCTGTTTTGATGTACAACTCCCTTATCGGTAAAAAAAATCAGGTGGAAAATATTTTTGCCGGAGTTGATGCGGTTTTAAAAAAACGATTCGATCTCATCCCTAATCTCGTAGCTTCGGTTTCACAGTATATGGAACACGAAAAATCAACGCTAGAAAAAGTGACTGAATACCGTGCGCAAGCAATGAAACCGGGAATCAGCGATGAAACTAAAATTGCTCTCGATGCCAAACTCACCTCTGCACTCGGTGCAATCAACATTGCAATGGAGGCCTACCCCGATCTTAAAGCCAACGAAAACGTTATGCACTTGCAACGCTCTCTCAATGAAATCGAAGAGCAGATTTCTGCCGCACGCCGCGCCTATAACCAAGCGGTCACCGATCTCAACAACGCCATCGAAATGTTTCCGACAAACCTTATGGCGGGATGGATGAATCTACAACGTCGTGCCGTTTTTGAGATTACGACCAATGAGCGTCAAAATGTTGATGTAGGGGCACTTTTTAACCAATGAAATCCGTTTCGGAACTGACCGATTTTTATTACAAAGAACTCTACCCCTCGATCAATGAGCTCGAAATTGCCCGAAAACAGATCGTATCGCATCTCAAATGGTACGGAAGTATGGGAGTCGTCGTTTTTATCATCGTTGCTCTGTGGATAGGAAAAACCTTCGGTTTATTGCATCCTCTGATGATCGGTGTTGCTATCGGGTTTATCGCGATTGCTTCTATTGCTTACCGTTCCATGACCGGTGACTATGCCAAAGATTTTAAAGCCAAAATAATCACCCCCATGATAGGAGCCATCGATTCCCATCTCCTCTACAATCCCGATTTTATGGTCTCCCAACATCTATTTGAACGAAGCGATCTTTCTAAGCACACTATCGACCGCTATAGCGGAAACGATTATGTCAAAGGTTCTATTGACGGAGTGCCGCTGGAATTTTCCGATGTCCATGCCGAGTATCAAACCCGTGATTCAAAAGGACGAACCCAATGGCACACCTTCTTTCGAGGACTCTTTCTCGTCGCCGAATTTAACAAGCATTTCAAATCCAAAACACTCATCCTCCCTGATCTTGCTGAAAAAACATTTGGCAATCTCATCGGAGGGTGGCTTCAATCCATGAATATCTCACGTGGTAAAGTAATCCAGCTGGATGATCCATTATTTGAAAAGCATTTTGTCGTCTACGGA
>DATDUY010000081.1:0-3698 GCA_035290165.1 Sulfuricurvum sp.
TTCTCACCTCTCTCAATACACTGCGCAAGGAGACAGAAGCCCAAACAACGGCAGAGGCTATGATGCACGTCAACACCGAAGATACCATCATTGTCGTTGCCGGTGAGCACTGGAATGAGGGGGTCGTCGGTATCGTCGCATCACGCCTCGTCAACCATTTTCTAAAACCCGCCATTGTCCTAAGTCTCCACAACGGCATCGCCAAAGGCTCCGGACGAAGCATCGGAAATGTCGATCTCTATACCCTTATCAAATCTCAAGAAGAATATCTGCAAAAATTCGGAGGCCATAAGATGGCGGCAGGGCTATCCATGGAGGGTGACGCCGTAGAGTCGTTCCGACGCGGAATCAATGAAGCGGCCAAAAATGTCAATCCGAATGATTTTATCCCCGTCAATGACATCATCGGAGAGTTGGAGCACGAGATGATCAATTTTCAACTCCTCGAACTTCTGGAACGATTCGAGCCTTACGGCGAAGGAAACCCCCGCCCGAGATTTTTAATCCGTGAGGCGGATGTCGTTACGGTAAAACGCTTCGGAAGCGATCAATCGCATAGCCGCGTTGAACTGCGCCCCTCTCGCGTAAGCCAAAAAACGTTAGAACTCATCGCTTTTCGTCGAACCCTCGAATGCCCTGAGAGCAGAAAAATGTCGTGCAGCTATACCGTCAATAAAAATGAATGGAACGGACGTGTCTCCCTTCAGCTCATGGTGGAGCGGATATTTTGATCCACCGCAGCCTCCTTATCGCTCTCTTTCTTATCGGTTGCGGAACTCCTGATGAAACACTCCCCTACCCTTTAACCGTTAGTGAAGAGGGGCTGGGTGCCATCCATCCTAACACCCCCTTTAATCAAGTAAACACAACCCTTAGCGGCTTTGCGTTTGAAAAACTGAGTCAAATCTCCCCTGAACAAAGCGAAATCATGTTTCAAATAAAACGGGGAGATGCCGTTATGGCTCAAGTAATCTCCGATTCTTCCGGAAAAAAGATCGCTTCCATTCATATCCTCTCCCCGCTCATTAAAAACAAGTATAACCAAGGGCTGGGAGATGTGTTGCTTCAGACAAAAGCGCTAGAATGTGCTGATGATCTCTGTCACTACCGAAATGAGCCCTCCCTTCACTACCGAATCGATACAAAAAACAGAACGATTCGCGAAATCACGTATCAAAAGCTATAATACGGCATGGACACATTTTTTATTGAATTTCGCGATCCCCTTTTCGGCATCGTTGTTTTTTTTATCCTCCTGTTTATCCTCTCTTTTCTGAGCTACTGGTGGGGACGGTATAAAAGCGCGCGCGAGCACCATGACCTTGAATCGTTTTTAGGCAAATTCGAATCGATCGGAGAGGGTGACAAACTTACCGAACAGGTACAAACCAACTCTCTCACCTCCGAATCGTGGCTATTGCTGGCACAAAGTTTCGAACATCAGGGAAATTATGAGAAAAGCGTGGAGATTTATCACGCACTCCTCGCCAAAAATCGTGACCCCATCTTCCAAAAAGATGCATTATTGTTGTTGGGAAAAAGTTTTTTCAAAGCAGGTTTTCTAGAACGCTCCCGCCAGACATTCTTGCAAATTCTTCATAATGCCCCACGAACACCGCAGGCATTACAGTTTTTGGTACTCATTTATGAGCATCTTCAACAGTACGACAAGGCTCTTGAAGTGATGGAATCGCTCCAAGAACTCACCCCCGATACCATCAGTGAAAAACACTATCTCGAATGCCGTATTCTCATCGGAGATCACCGCATCGATATCGATGAAAAAGCGGAAAGACTCATTACTCTTTATGAGACTCATCGGCACCTTGGATACATGGTGTTTGAGTGGCTTTTCACCTATAGAGCGCGCGAAGCATGGAAACATTTCGATCAGTCCCTCAGCGAACGGCTCAGCGATGTCTTATGGCGTGTAGGGGATGAAAATCTCGATTTAGATATAATTGCAAGCAACACCTATTTGCGTGAACTTTTTAGTGCAAAGGGGTCGCTTGCGTTAGCAGAGGGGAGTTCGGTTTTCGAGCTTGATACCCTTATCGCCCTGCGGCGCTGCGGCGCGAATAAAGCCACATTGCAGTTTGAATACACGTGTGGCGAGTGTAACGTGATCTCATTTTTGCCGTTTCACCGCTGCCCTCAATGCCATGCCATTGATTCGGTGCACACTATTATGAATCTTTCAAAGGAACGGTTTGAAGAAAATAACTCTCTTCAGTGACGGCTCGGCACTGGGAAATCCGGGACCGGGCGGATTTGGAGCCATTTTACGTTACGGAGATAAAGAGCGGATCATTCGGGGAGGAGAAGCACATACGACGAACAATCGGATGGAACTCCTCGGAGTGATTGAAGGTCTTCGTGCGATTAAAGAGCCGTGCGAAGTGACCGTCATTTCGGATTCAAGCTATGTGATCCGAGGGATTAACGAATGGCTGGAGGGGTGGATTAAACGCAACTTTGCCAAAGTCAAAAATCCCGATCTGTGGCAAGAGTACATAAAGGTCTCCGCGCCGCACCGTATAAACGGAGTCTGGGTACGGGGTCACAACGGCCATATCGAAAACGAACAATGCGACCAGATCGCCCGCGAGGAAGCGGAAAAATTCAAAGAAGGACTAAACAACACATGAACAACTTAGAAGCCCTGCAAGAACGTTTAGGGTACACATTCCAAAACAAAGAGCTCCTTATTGAAGCGCTGACGCATAAAAGCTTCAAACAGCCCTACAATAATGAGCGCCTTGAGTTTTTAGGGGATGCGGTACTCGATTTGATCGTCGGCGAATACCTCTACAAAAAATTTCGCGGATTTGATGAGGGGAAACTCTCTAAAATGCGCGCTTCTCTCGTCAACGAGGGGGGATTTACCTCGCTGGCTATCCATCTAAAGCTGGGTGAGCATATTTACCTCTCCAATGCCGAAGAGAACAACAGCGGGCGTACCAAAAGTTCCCTCCTCTCCAACGCGTTTGAGGCACTGATGGGGGCAATTTACCTCGAAACAGGTTTGGGTAAAGTGCAAGAGATCACCATCGGGCTTCTCGAACATGTCCATCCCGATATTTCACTGGACTCTCTCTTTAAAGATTACAAAACCTCTCTCCAAGAGCTGACTCAAGCCCATTACGGCACAACACCTGAATATCAGCTCATCGCCGCTCACGGACCCGATCACAAAAAAGAGTTCGAAGTGGCCGTCATCATCGACGGCAAGCGCTATGCTTCCGCTCAGGGGAAAAGTAAAAAGCAGGCTCAGCAAGAGGCGGCACAAATTGCCCTCGAACTCTTATCAAAGGAGCTCAAATGAATCGGTTCGGAGAACGTTTTGCTATAACGACATTTGGTGAATCCCACGGAAAAGCGATAGGGTGCGTTCTCGACGGCGTTCCCGCAGGGCTTCAAATCGACGAATCCTTTATCCAAAGCGAACTGGATCGACGTAAACCGGGACAAAATGAGTTCGCCACCGCCCGCAAAGAGGAGGACAAAGTCGAAATCCTCAGCGGCGTATTCGAAGGGCTCAGTACCGGAACTCCGATAACCTTAGTCATTTACAACACCGACCAAAAAAGCGGCGATTACAGCAATGTCAAAGATATCTTCCGTCCGGGACATGCTGATTTTACCTATTTTCACAAATACGGTCTCCGCGATTATCGCGGCGGCGGACGCTCATCCGC
>DATDUY010000082.1:0-4246 GCA_035290165.1 Sulfuricurvum sp.
TGCGGCTAAAGCGATCAGTCTTGTCCTCCCTAATCTGGAAGGGAAGCTTCACGGACAAAGTGTCCGTGTCCCTACCCCCGATGTATCGATGGTCGATTTGAACGTGGTGGTGAGCCGTTCTACCACCAAAGAGGAGTTAAGCGCCCTTTTCAAATCGTATGCGAACGGGACAATGAAGGGGATTTTAGAAGTGGATGAACGTTATCGTGTTTCGCAGGATTTTGTCGGATCCCCTTTCAGTGCCACAGTGGCGGATGACTTGATCCAAGTGATCGATGGGAATATGATTAAAGTGATGGCGTGGTACGATAACGAATGGGGTTATTCGAACCGACTTATCGAAATGGCATTGTTTATTAATAAACAATAAAATATAATGAATTTAATCTTACAGTAAGAGGAAATAATGGAATTATTGAATATCAAAGAGTGTGACATCTACGGTAAAAAAGTCTTTATCCGATGTGATTTTAATGTCCCTACGGATGATTACGGCAATATTACCGATGATCGACGTATCCGTTCAGCCCTTTCTACCATTAGTTATTGTCTGGATCAAAAATGTGCCATTATTTTAGCATCCCATTTCGGTAGACCCAAAGGGGAGAGGGATGAAAAATACTCTCTTGCACCTATTGCAAGACGGCTTCATCAACTTCTTAAAATTGATATTCAAATGGCAGAAGATGTTGTCGGTGAGAGTGCGATGAAACTTTCAGCCCTTCTTAAAGGGGGGGAGATTTTATTGTTGGAAAATCTCCGTTTTGAAAAAGGGGAGACGAAAAACGATCCTGAACTCAGCGCTGCATTGGCATCGATGGCGGACGTTTATATCAACGACGCGTTCGGGGTAAGTCATCGTGCTCACGCCTCGGTAGAGGGGATTACGCAACATTTTGACCAAGCTCATAAAGCTGCGGGTTTCTTACTCCAAAAAGAGATCCAATTTTTCGGAACGCTTTTGGAAAATCCAACTCGACCGTTTGCAGCGATAGTCGGAGGATCTAAAGTTTCCGGAAAACTTGAGGCATTGATCAACCTGTTACCGAAAGTTGATAAAGTGTTGATTGGCGGAGGGATGGCGTTTACATTTCTAAAAGCGTTAGGTCACGATGTCGGAAACTCGTTAGTTGAAGATGATTTGCTTGGTGAAGCAATCAATATTATGGATGAAGCCAAGCGTTTGGGGGTTAAATTTTATCTTCCGGTTGATGTGGTTGCCGCAGAAAAATTTGCCCCCGATGCGGCTAGCCGACTCACGAGTGTCCAAGAGATCCCATCAGGTTGGATGGGCTTAGATATCGGACCGGCAACGGTGAGACTGTATCGTCAAATTTTGGGTGATGTGCAGACTATTCTTTGGAATGGACCGATGGGGGTCTATGAAATGGATCGTTTTGCGCGCGGATCCAACAAAATCGCCCATTTTGTAGCTGATTCCTATGCGACTACCGTTGTGGGCGGCGGTGATACGGCTGATTTGGTTCAGCGCGTTGGATTGGATGATGAGATTACATTCATTTCCACCGGCGGCGGGGCATCTTTGGAGTTGTTGGAAGGGAAAATTCTTCCGGGCGTTAAACCGTTGTTGAAATAAAAATTGAGAGTTAGAAGGAGATCGTTGTGATATTATGTGCCAACTTTAAAGCGAATAAAACACGTCAAGAGACACGTGCCTATATGGCAGTAGTGGAGTCATTTGTAAGTGCGAACGATATCTCCGATACGATCATTGTATTTCCGCCGTTTACGGCATTGGAAGACCTTTCGCGTAATGTGTTGATCGGAGTGCAAAACGCCTATCCCGTCATTAACGGTGCCTATACGGGGGAGATTGCACTAGAGCAGCTCGAAGAGTTTGGTATTAAAACGATCCTCATCGGACACTCCGAACGCCGTCATGTCATCGGTGAGACGCAAGAGCAGATAGCGGCAAAATTTCGCTTCTTTGCCCAGCAGGGCTTTGCGATCGTTTATTGTGTCGGTGAGCCTCTTGAGATACGAGAAGAGGGGAATGGCTCATTAATGGCTTATATCGAAAAACAATTTGATGGGATTGACCTGAATTATCCCGATCTCATCCTCGCGTATGAACCGGTATGGGCAATCGGTACGGGATTAACTCCGACAAACAGCGATATTGAACTCTTGCACGGAGAACTTCGGGCTAAAACGTCCGCCCCTCTTTTATACGGTGGAAGTGTCAAAGTAGAAAATGCCGGTGAAATCATGGCATTGGAGAATGTAGACGGTGTCCTTGTAGGTTCAGCGGCACTCAGTGCCAATGATTTTTGCGAGATGATCGTACAAGCAGCAGAATTAAATACAGAAAAAGGGGAATAATAGATGTTAATGCAAGGGAAAAAGGGGTTAATCGTTGGATTGGCCAACGATAAATCGATCGCATACGGGATTGCGCAAGCACTTCATGCCCAAGGGGCGCAAATGGCGTTTACCTATCTTAACGAAGCATTGCAAAAACGGGTAGAACCGATTGCACAGGGTTTTAACAACTCTCCCGTTTACAAACTCGATGTATCGGATGAGTCGGATATGGAAGCCATTGCAGCCAAAGTAGCGGCAGATTTTGGAGAAATCGATTTTCTTGTCCATTCGGTTGCATTTGCACCGAAAGAGGCGCTTACGGAAGGTTTTATGAAAACCTCTAAAAGTGCGTTTCAGATTGCCATGGATATTTCTGTCTACTCGTTGATTGATCTGACCAACCGTTTGGAGGGTGTTTTAGCTCCGGGTGCTTCCATTATTACCCTCAGCTACCTAGGCGGACCAAAATACATCCCGAACTATAATGTGATGGGAGTAGCGAAAGCGGCACTCGAATCAACCGTGCGCTATATGGCGGTAGAATTGGGCGCGACCAAAGGGCAGCGCGTCAATGCTATCAGCGCGGGACCGATCAAAACTCTTGCCGCAAGCGGTATCGGCGATTTCAAACAAATCCTCAACTGGAATGAATCCAACGCGCCGTTGCGTAAAAACGTCACCATCGAAGAGGTAGGAAACTCTGCTATGTATCTTCTAAGCGATTTATCAAGCGGTGTGAGCGGTGAAGTGCACTATGTCGATGCGGGGTATAACATTATGGGTATGGCGGCAGTAGAGAAAAATGCTGAAGGAAAAAGTGTTTTTGTATGGGATGAGAGAGCGTAAAACTCTCTCTGTGTTACGAAACGTTACTTTCCAATAACCGGCAAAGAGTTCACAAAATCGATATTAGAGGGCTCTTTCGGTTTCCCTTCCATCATCTTCGCTTTGTTCTCATGATACACTTTCCACTTATCCGCATATTTTTGCAATGTAAAAGGGTCATTGTCTTCAGGTTCCGGTACTTCTACCATTGTGGTAGTTGTTACAACCGTTCCATCGGGAGCGGTTGTTTTGGTTTCGACAGGGACGGTTTTCGTCATCGGTGTCCACTCTTCTTTGAGCCAGCTATCAAGGGATCGCTGCATTGCACCCCCCTCGCTCACGGCAGTTGTGCTGGGTGAAACAGAATGTAACGTACTGTTTTTCGAAGGGGCTACACCCTCACGATTTGCACAACCGGTGAGGATTATAAGTGAAGCTGCGGCGGTGACTAGGAGTGATGTTTGGGACATGTGAGAATCCTTTGAGTTATTTGATAAAATAATACTAAATTGAACTATACCATAAAGCGGCTCAGATTTATGATGATTATTCATTTTATAAATCATACAAAAATGTCGTTCTCCGTAAAATGGGCATTTTTTATTAGTAAACAGTTGGCAAATGAAATATTTTTTTTACAGCTATGTTTAAGAATAGCAGAGTTACAATTAACTCCGACGAAACAAAAACATAAGGTCAAGCTTAACTTAAGGAGAATCAATGAAGTTAGTTAAAATGAGTCTTGCAGCAGCAGTGTTGCTCGGAGCGAGCGCGTTTGCGTTGGACAATGTAAAAGTAAACGGTGACGCTAAAGTTTTCTATAGCACAAATGATAGTGGTACTGCCACAAATTCAGATATGTTTGATCAAAGCAATAGTGCAGCGGATACTGCCCTTCGTCTTGGTGTAACAGGTGATTTGCTTAAAGGTGTATCGTTCGGTGTAACCGGTTATGCAGTTAGCACACTCGGTTTGGAAAATAACCTTGTTGCCAATACTTGGACGTCTGGTCACACTAACAGTGTAGAAGATAATGGATGGATTAGTGAACTTTGGTTAGCTTCAACTATGGGTAAAACTACGGCTAAACTTGGTC
>DATDUY010000083.1:0-3365 GCA_035290165.1 Sulfuricurvum sp.
GAGCGAGAGGCTTATCGGCGAGGAATTCTGCCGTAATCTCGTCATACGCCACGATACCGCTTTTCGCCCCCGCTTCGATCGCCATATTGCACATACTGAAACGATCATCCATGGTGAGGTAAGGGATCGTGCTTCCGGTAAATTCGAGGGTACGGTACAATGCACCGTCAACACCGATCATCCGGATAATCTCTAAAATAATATCTTTACCCGTCGTATATTTTCCCGGTTTACCGCTGAGGATCACTTTGATCGATTCAGGGACTTTAAACCAGTTTCCTCCGGTAATCATCGCAAATGCCAAATCGGTTGAACCCATTCCCGTAGAAAAAGCTCCTAATGCACCGTGGGTACAGGTGTGTGAATCGGCACCGATGATTACATCACCCGGAACAACAAGCCCCTTTTCCGGAAGCAATGCGTGCTCAATCCCCATATCTTTTTCATCGAAAAAGTGTTTCATTTGATATTTTTTAGCGAAATCGCGGCTAATACGTGCTTGGTTCGCCGAAGCGATATCTTTTGCAGGGATAAAGTGATCGAGGACGATAGAGAACCCTTCCGGATTGGCAAGTTTCGTCGCACCCGAATCTTCGAAAGCTTTGATCGAAATCGGGGTAGTAATATCGTTTCCGATAACCATGTCGATGGGTGAGCGGACAATTTCACCTGCATAAACAGTACGTCCGACGTGTTCGGAGAATATTTTTTCTGTAATGGTTTGGCGCATAAGAGTTACCTTTTAAGGGTCTAAATAATGGCGCGATTATACCATAGTGAGTCTTAGCGTTTAAATCTATCAAGAAAGTGTCAAGAGAATTACCGAAGAGTATTGACATCTTTCTCCTACTATTTGAACATCAAAAAAACAGGAGGCAGGTTATGAAATATCTTGCAATCGTATGTGTATTCTCGATGTCGCTTATGGCGGCATCCCCCGAAGTGGTTCAGTATATGAATGAACTTACCAAAACGGCAAAAGCACAAAATAGCTCTTTTAACGGATTTGACGCGGCGAGAGGTAAAGAGATTTTTACTTCGACCCATATCGGTAAACAAGGCAAACCGATGGCGTGTACCAGTTGTCATACTGCTAATCTTGCTAATTCCGGGAAAAACTCATCGACAGGTAAGGTGATCGACCCTCTCTCTCCGCGTGCCAATCCACAGCGTCTAACCAGTACTAAAGAGGTTACGAAGTGGTTGAAGCGCAATTTTATGGATGTGTATGCCCGTGAAGGGACGACTCAAGAAAAAGGTGACGTTCTCACCTATATCATGAAAAACTAATCCGAAGGAGAAACAATGAAAAGAGTATTAAACCTATCTGTAGCTGCTATGATCTTGGCAGGCGGAGGATTTCTTTATGCTGATGATGATGAACATGAAGAGCATGGACACCATGCTTCGAGCTTTGTAGCGAAGCCGATGACAAAACAAGAGAAAACAACTGTCGCGTTGTATCAAAAAGAGTGCGGCGCTTGCCATTTTGCCTATCAGCCTGAGTTTTTGCCAAAAAGCTCATGGGATAAAACGATGAAATCGTTGGATAACCATTTCGGAACCGATGCAACCCTTGATCCGAGCGACTACAAAACGATACAAAACTATTTGTCAACGCACGCTTCCAAATATGATCGTATGACCGGAATGGGTGGAGCAATAGCAATCCGTATTTCAGAAACCCCTAATTTCAAACATGAGCACCGTGAAATACCTAAAAAAATGGTAACCCAAGCGGAAGTCAAAAGCTTTGCCAACTGTGTGGCATGCCATACAAAAGCCGCTAGCGGCAGCTATCGCGAACGTGAAATCCGTATTCCAAATTACGGCAGCTGGGAATAAATAGGAACTCATTATGAAACGAGTTTATGTTTGGACACTTCCGACACGGATATTCCACTGGCTGTTTGTCACCTTGATACTCGGTGCATGGATTACAACACAAGAAGATCGATGGCTTTCAGTGCATGTTGCGATAGGGAGTGCCGTCGGTGCGTTGGTACTATTTCGGATCGTTTGGGGGTTTATGGGTCCTAAATATTCCCGTTTCGGTGATTTCACATTGGGTTTTGATCCACTAAAAGAGTATTTCCTAAGTATCCTCAACCCGACACGCCGTTACATCGGGCACAATCCGGCGGCTAGTTTTGTCATGCTTGCGATGCTTTTAACCGTTGTTCTTGCCGTGTTTAGCGGTGTCCTTGCTTATGGGGTAGCGGAAAACAGAGGTCTATTCGCTTTCTTGCATTCAGGGATTTTTCGGGACATGGAAGTATTTGAAGAGATCCATGAGTTTTTCGTAAACCTTTTATGGGTGTTGATTGCGGCACATGTGGGGGGAGTTATCGTCGATAGAGCCTTGCATAAATCGGACGGTACATTGACTTCTATCATCGACGGTCATAAAAAGTGTGAGGGAGATAGTGTCGTATTGTCGTGGTTTCAAAAGATCATCGCGATTATCGGGATCGGTGGCACGATCATACTGCTGGTATATACCCTTAGTATTCCGAATAATCTGCTTATTGCGGGGTATAACTCAAAAGTAAATTATGCACATGATAATCCGGTATTCGTTAATGAATGCGGTTCATGTCATACCCTCTATCCGCCGACTCTTCTTCCGAGGGAGGGGTGGAGTAGATTAATGGGGGATCTATCGAATCATTTCGGCGACGATGCTTCGCTAGAACCGCTAGATCATCAAACAATACTTACGTATCTTTTGGCGCATTCGGCAGAAACCTCTACTCAGGAGATGTCGGTTAAAATGATGCAAACCCTCCGAAAACGCGATATGATAGCTATTACTCAAACGCCGTTTTGGAAAAAAAGACATAAGCATATATCGGAAGAGATTTTTAAGAGTGACAAGGTTAAAAGTCGCGCAAACTGTAAAGCCTGCCATAGTGATGTCGAGCAGGGGACAATTGAAGATAACGCGATTAAAGTGCTGTAAGGTGAGGTCATAATGAAGTGGATTATAGTGCTGGCGATGTTGATATCACTGTCCGTCTATGGGGATGACGATCATCATCGATTCCCGATGGATTTTCATGATTTGGGGCTCACAAAGCAGCAGCACCGCGTCGTCGAAGAGGCAATGAAAGAGTATCAAACGTCAAATCGTCGCTATCATCACCAAAAGGAGAAAGCTCAAGAAGAGCTTAATACTTTGTTTTTAAGCCCATCGTTTGACTCACAAACCTATCGAGTGAAAAATTTGGAGAGAGAGAAAGCGTCGATAGAGATCCGAGCCCGATTGCTTGAACGTCTTCATCCGATTTTGACCCCAGAACAAAGACGGCGTTTTGTTGCTCATTTAGAGGAGTGGGATAGTGACTAGAAAAGTGCTATTGATC
>DATDUY010000084.1:0-9843 GCA_035290165.1 Sulfuricurvum sp.
GTTCACATTCTGAAAGATGTGGAGTTGAATAATCTGCTAAAAAAATCGTTTTACGATATAGGAATCCGATGAAACCGATAGACGCCATCAAACTCTCTTTATCCTCTACCATCCGAGATGCTCTGCAAATCATTAACAACGGTGCAATGCAAATGGCGATTGTCACCGACAATGACGGAAAGCTTTTAGGAACCCTTACCGACGGCGATATACGACGTGGATTACTCAACAATCTGACCTTAGGCGATACCGTAGAAACGATACTGCATACCACACCGACCGTCGCAACCCTCAGCGATACCAAAGAAGATATTCTCAAAAAAGCGCTGAACAAAAAACTTCACCAAATTCCCATCGTCGATGAAGCGTATCGGGTTCTCGGTATTCAAGAGATCAATGATCTGCTTAAGCCCGTAACCAGACCCAATATGGTCGTACTTATGGTCGGAGGGCTTGGAAGTCGATTGAGACCCCTTACCGAAGAGACCCCAAAACCGATGCTGAAAGTGGGAAATAAACCTATCTTGCAAACCATCGTAGAGAAATTTGCCGAATACGGATTTGGTGAAATAATCATGTGCGTCAACTATAAATCTGACATTATCCAAGACTATTTCGGAGACGGGAGTGCGTTTGGAGTATCGATCACCTATATCTTTGAAGAGGAGAGAATGGGAACGGCAGGGGCACTGAGCTTACTCGAAACACTCCCGAATGACCCTTTTTTCGTGATGAACGGCGATTTGCTAACCAATATCAATTTTGACCATTTGTGCAATTATCATCTAGCCCAAAACGCCATGGCAACGATGTGTGTCCGCGAATACGATTTCCAAGTCCCTTACGGGGTGGTCAACATGGAGGGAAATACGATCCTCTCCATTCAAGAAAAACCGGTTCATAAGTTTTACGTCAGTGCCGGAATCTATATGCTTAATCCCGACGTGATCCGATACATACCAAAAAACCAGTTTTACGATATGCCCTCTCTTTTCGAAACCCTTATCCAACAGCAGCAAAAGAGTGTCTCTTTCCCGATACGGGAATATTGGCTTGATATTGGTCAGATGGAAGAGTATGAACGGGCCAATCAAGAATATGCGGGTGTATTTCAGTGAAGGCACTCATCATCGGATACGGTTCCATTGGAGAACGTCATCATGATGTCCTCTCATCGATGGGAACCTTTGAAGAGATCCATATCGTCACCTCTCAAACGCTTAATAATCTGACTACGTTTACAACCTTGGAATCGGTTGCGGATATTGATACTTACGACTATTTTGTGATCGCTTCTGAAACCCATAAACATCTACATCAGCTCCTCTATCTTGATTCTCACGTCAAAAACAAAACGATTTTATGTGAAAAACCCCTCTTTGAAACCTATCACAACAGCGAATTTAAAAACAATGCCATCTATATCGGGTATGTATTGCGGTTTCACCCTATTTTTGCCACTATCCGAACTCTCCTCAATGAAGAGACTCCCATCGCCGTTTCGATCAAAACGGGTTCATATCTCCCCACTTGGAGACCGCAGAGAGATTATCGCACCCTCTACAGCGCGCTCAAAGAGCAAGGGGGAGGTGTGTTGCTCGATCTCAGCCATGAAATCGATTATGCCCAATGGCTCTTTGGTCCTCTCACCCTCCTGAGCGCGTATCAAAGCAAAATTTCCGATTTAGAGATCGATTCCGATGATATAACCGTTATAACAGCGCAAACTCCCGCTAAAACACTCATGACTATCTCTTTGGATTACATCTCCAAAATCCCGATACGTGAGATGAGTATTCATACCAATACCCAAACCATACTGGCAGATATGATGAGCAACACGATCAAAATCGGTACCAAAGAGGGGGAGATTCAAACCATAGCGTTGGAACCGTTTGAACGCAATGACCTCTTTATCCAAATGCACCGCTCTGCATTAGGAAATAAAGAAAACCTATGCACACTCCACGAAGGATTAAACGTCATGAAAACCATCTCACAGATTCAGGAACAGCGTCATGGCTAAGATTCTTTGTACGATATGCGCACGCGGCGGTTCCAAGGGAGTAAAAAACAAGAACATCAAACTCTTAAATAAGAAACCCCTTATCGCCTATACTATTGAGCAGGCTGCGCAATCGGGACTGTTTGAACATATCGTCATCAGCACCGACTCCGATCTCATAGCAACCACCGCTCAAGAGTATGGTGCCGAAGTCTTTTTCAAACGCTCCCCTGAAATGGCCTCCGACACCGCCGGAAAACTCGACGTTATCCGCGACGCATTTATACGATCCGAAGCGCATTATCAAAGTAGATTTGATTATTTAATCGATCTGGACGCTACCGCACCGCTTCGCAGTGTTCAAGATATTACGGATGCGTACGCACAATTTCTAAGAGACGATAATGATAATCTCATCACCGCAATGCCCTCACGTCGAAGCCCCTATTTTAATCTGGTAGAGATGGATGAAACAGGAAAAGTAGCATTATCCAAAAAACTCTCCGGCGGTATCGTACGACGACAAGATGCACCGAAAAGCTATGATATGAACGCCTCCATCTATATCTGGAAACGGGATATAATTTTGAATGAAAATTCTCTTTTTCTCGGAAAAACAGGATTATATGTAATGCCGGAAGAGAGATCGATCGATATCGATACGGAACTTGATTTCGAGTTTGTCGAATTTTTGATGAGGAAGAATAATGGTTAAAGGACAAGTCGTCGTCATTACCGGCGGAGCGGGACTCATCGGAAAAGAGTTTGTTAAAGCCGTGGTCGCGAATAACGGTATCGCCATCATCGCCGATATTAATGCTCATCTCGGCAATAGCGTCAAAGAGAGTCTCTCGAAGGAACTCAATACCCACAACATCGATTTCGTGACATTGGACATCACCTCCAAAGATTCTCTGAATGAAACGATCAATTATCTGAACCAAAAATACGGAAAAATTGATGCGTTGGTCAATAATGCCTACCCCCGCAATAAAAATTACGGGAAACATTTTTTTGATGTCGAATATGCCGATTTTTGCGAAAACCTCAACCTCAATCTCGGCGGATATTTTCTCGCCAGCCAGCAGTTTGCCTTCTATTTCA
Source organism: Sulfuricurvum sp. (assembly GCA_035290165.1). Taxonomy (GTDB): domain Bacteria; phylum Campylobacterota; class Campylobacteria; order Campylobacterales; family Sulfurimonadaceae; genus Sulfuricurvum. The sequence goes on from DATDUY010000084.1 coordinate 3,110, forward strand.
AACAGCAGGGGTTTGGAAATATCATCAATATCTCTTCCATTTACGGCGTAATCGCCCCGAAGTTTGAAGTCTACGACAATACCACGATGAGTATGCCGGTCGAATACGCGGCTATCAAATCGGCATTACTCATGCTGACGCAGTACATGGCAAAATATTTCAAAGGGATGAATATTCGGGTCAATGCGATCAGCCCAGGAGGGATTTTCGATCATCAGAGCGAACCCTTTTTAGAAAGCTACAAAAAACAGTGTCTCAATAAAGGGATGCTCGATAAAAGTGACTTACAAGGGACGCTGATCTATCTTCTCAGCGATATGAGCCGCTATGTCAACGGTCAAAACATCATTGTGGATGACGGGTTTAGTTTATAGTGATTCGACTCTATTCAAGAGTAAAAAAGTGTTGTTTCAGTACAATAAAATAAATTTGTAATTAAGGTATTAATATGACAGTAATCGGTGTTTACGATGGGCATAACTCTTCTGCGGCTTTATCCATTAACGGTGAAATCATATGTGCTGTCCAAGAAGAGCGCTTTACCAAACGCAAAAATGAAACCGGTTTTCCGGCTTTAGCAATCAACTATATCCTAAAAACCTATAACCTTGATAATAGCAACATTGATATAGTTGCTATGGCAACCATCGAGAGAACCGATATTAATAATATCCAGTATCCTATCGACGCTGTTTTCGGTATTGATGACTATATCGATATGATGGAAGAGTATTGGAAACCCAAGTTGTCCGGACAACCCTATCCTAAAGATTATGCCAAACAAATTTTCGAAAAAAAATTTAATAATGAAAAAAACTTTTATACGATTCCTTTAGATTTTTACGACCTTGACCGTTCCACCCTCCAAACCAAAGTAGCCGAAGTCATTACCCGAAATATTGCCGATTATATGAAAATTGATAAAGAAAAAATCCAATTTTTTGATCACCATACATGCCATGCGATGTACGGCTATTTTGCCAATCCAAACAGAAAAGAGAATACAATCGCCATCACGGTCGATGCCTACGGGGATGGGAAAAATCAAACTGTCTGGAAAATCCAAAATAACAAATTTGAGCTTATCAGCGAAAGCAGCCAATGTGAAATAGCACGTCTATACAGAATGGTTACCCTCTATTTACGGATGAAACCGCTCGAACATGAATTCAAAGTTATGGGGCTCGCTCCCTATGCCAAAGACAAATATTCAGATGAAGTAGCACACGTATTTGAAGAATTATTGGAATTTGATGGACTTAAAATAATTCACAAAAATAGACCTGCCGATTTGTACCTATTTTTAAATGAAAAACTCAAATATTTTCGATTCGACAATATCGCCGGCGGGGTTCAAAAATATACCGAAGAGATGTTGATCAAACTCTTCGAAAAAGCGCACCAAGAGACAGGATTCAAAAACTTTGTCTTCAGCGGAGGCGTTGCTATGAACGTTAAAGCCAATAAAGCCTTAGGGGATTTAGAGATTATTGACGATTTATTTGTAGCAGGATCTTCTTCGGATGAATCACAAAGTATCGGTGCTTGCTATTATGCAAACCATGCCAACAATATTAGCAATCAGCCCATTCAAAACTTATACCTCGGTACTGAAATCACAGCCGACGAAGTTCAATCCTACCTGCAAGAGCACCATTTAGAAAAAATTTACAACATTTCCGATGCTTCAAACCAAGCAGTTGCTTTGCTCCTTGCCAAGGGAGAAGTTGTTGCGCGTGTAGCGGGTAAGATGGAATTCGGCTCACGAGCACTGGGAAACCGAAGCATCCTTGCCAATCCGTCAAATCCCGCAATCATCCAACACATCAACGAACTCATCAAGGGAAGAGATTTTTGGATGCCTTTCGCGGCAACGATTCTCGACACATACGAAGAGAAATATTTAGTTAACCCAAAAAAATATGAATCTCGGTACATGGCAATCGCAATGGATACCAAAAAAGAGCATTTGAGTGAGATTAAAGCCGGTACACACCCTTATGATGAAACGGTTCGTCCCCAAATTCTAACCCAAGCACAAAACCCGGAATATTATGACCTCATTGTAGAGTTTTCAAAACTAACCGGAATCGGTTCACTTCTCAATACAAGCTATAACCTTCACGGCTTACCGGTTGTGAATGATGTAGCCGATGCTATGCATGTCTTTAAAAACTCCGGATTAAAATATTTAATTCTCAATGACATCCTGATTAGCAAAGCATAATATGCTTTTTAACAGTTACGAGTTCATCTTTTTATTTTTGCCGATAACGTTCTTTGTCTATTTTTGGCTCAATAAGAAACGCTTAACCCAAGCGTCTAAAGCGTGGCTCGTATTTGCTTCTTTGTTCTTCTATTCGTGGTGGAATATCATCTATCTCCCGCTTATTTTAGGCTCGATTCTGTTTAACTTCGCCATAGGTTCTACGATTACAAAGATGGAGAGTATTAGCACTACTCTAAGCAAAGGCTTTTCTCGCAAGTCTCTTTTAGCCTTCGGTATTGTTTCCAATATTTTCTTGCTTGCCTATTTTAAATATATGGACTTTTTTATCCTCAATACGAATACTCTCTTAGGTACACAGTGGAATCTGATGCACATCGTCTTGCCTTTAGGTATCAGCTTTTTTACCTTTACTCAGATTGCCTATTTAGTCGATGCCTACCGTAATGAAGTCAAAGAGATGGATTATCTCAACTATACTTTGTTTGTCACCTTCTTCCCTCATCTACTTGCAGGTCCCATTCTCCATCACAAGGAGATGATGCCTCAGTTTGATTCGATTAGGAACAAGGTCGTCAATTATAAAAATATTGCCGCAGGTCTGTTTTTATTCTCTATCGGTCTGTTTAAAAAGGTAGTTATTGCCGATACGTTTGCCCAGTGGGCGAATGCAGGGTTTGATACGGCGCAGAGCCTTAATCTGATCGAAGCGTGGGCAACGAGTCTCAGTTATACCTTTCAGCTTTACTTTGACTTCTCAGGTTATACCGATATGGCTCTCGGTGTTGCTTTAATGTTTAACATCCGTCTTCCTATCAACTTTAACAGCCCCTATAAGGCGCTTAATATTCAAGATTTCTGGAGACGCTGGCATATTACCCTCTCACGCTTCTTGCGTGATTACATCTATATCCCCTTAGGGGGAAACCGTAACGGTGAATTGCGTACTTACAGCAACCTTTTCACGGTCTTTCTTGTCGGTGGACTGTGGCATGGGGCAAGCTGGATGTTTGTCATCTGGGGGGCTCTTCACGGAAGTGCTATTGTCATCCATAGAGCCTGGCAGCAGTTCGGCTTTACGATGAATAAATATCTTGCTTGGTTTATCACTTTTAACTTTATCAACATAACATGGGTTTTCTTTAGGGCTAAAGATGGCGTACACGTTCAAAATATTTTTAATGGAATGCTCGGGCTGAACGGAATCGTATTACCAAGCTTTTTAGCAAATAAACTCCCCTTTTTAAACCAATTCGGAGTCTCCTTTGGAAGATTTTTACTAACGATCAAAGGAGATTTAGTAACTTTTGCCGCTATTGCAGCAGGATTTGCCATTATAGTGTTGTTTCGTAACAGCACCACCTTATCAGAACAGTTGAAACCTACTCTTTCTTTTCAAATGTGGACATCTATCGCCTTAGCATTTGGACTTCTAAGCCTGACAAAGGTTAGCGAATTTTTATATTTTAATTTTTAAGGCTATAGGATGTACAAAAAGTTTTCTTTCAAAGTTTTTCTATTCGTAGCCATTATTTTTGGGTTGGTCGGAGGATTTAATTTTTTAGTTGATCCTTACGGTTTATACAGAACGTTTGAAAAAACAGGAATCAACCAGCAAAAAGAGGGTGTCAGAAGTAAAATACGCTATGTCCAGTCGCTTCAAGTCATAATGCAATCACCGAAAACTCTTATGATGGGTTCATCGAGAGTTCATGATGGTCTAAATCCACAAAGTAAAAGCATACCGTCTTCATTTCAGCCTGTATACAATTACGGAATGCCCATGATAAGAATTAAAGAAGTCAAATTATTTCTTAGCCACGCACTCAAAGAGAAGCAAGTAAAAAATGTAATCATCGGACTCGATTTTTTCATGTTTAATGCCAAAGAAAAACTAAACCGTGAATTTGACCCCACTTTGATCAATCCAAATAGTTATGGGCTCAATCTTTACTTCAAACCTCTCTTCTGCACATCAGCCCTTAGCGATTCTATCCAAACGATAAAAATCAGCCAGCTACAAAAAAAGAGAAATGAGTTTCTTGAGAATGGTTATAGACCAGGATCACAAGTCAATTTCGGATTAAAAAGTTATGAACGTCTTCACAACTATACGAACTGGACTTTTTTATCAACAAATCAAACTGATACATTGTACTATCAAGACTTTGGTTTGGATAATGAAGCCTTTCAAGAGTTTCAAGAAATCCTAAATTTATGCAAAAAAAACAATATCAATCTCTACTTGTATATCAGCCCTGCCCATGCGAATCTGGATGGAGAAGGTATTATTGCATCCGGAAATCTTCATAGATTTGAAACATGGAAAAAAAAGATAACCTATATTGCCAATGATTTTAATATAACTCTATGGGATTTTTCAGGATACAATTCTGTAACGACAGAAAAGATCAAAACGCCCATGCAATATTATTGGGATTCTTCACACTTCACCGAAAAGGTAGGAGATTTAATATTGGCCAAAGTACTTAAGACTACCGCTATAACTCCCTATGATTTCGGTGTAGCGCTAACTCCAAAAAACATTGATTCGCATATCATCAATACTCGACTCCAAAGAGAAACTTATTATCAGTCACATCGGATTGAGATGGATCGACTACATGAGATGTATCACAATGCGTTAGATGGGAAACGGCAGAATCCCAAAGATGTAGAAGGTATCTTTTAAATGAATGCCTTGGAAGATAGCCTTAAAAAAAGATATCTAATCAAACTTTTTTCGAATCTTATTAACGGTGCTGTCAATATCCTTTTTATCGCTCTGATTCCAAAGTCATTGGGACCGGTCGCCTACGGGCACTTTAGCTATCTTCAACAATTCTTTTCTCAGCTGCTAGGTTTATTCGATGCCGGAACGTCAATGGCCTTTTTTACAAAGCTCTCTTCCAATCAAAAACGCAAAGAATTGATCTCATTTTATGCACTTTACATGGTTGTGGTTTTTCTACTCATCTTTGCCATCATCTACCTCATCAGATATACCCCGTTTATGACCATTCTTTTTCCGAATATACCGCAAAAATATATTTTCATTGGGATGGGATTGGGATTTCTAACGTGGGTATCACAGATTTTTATAAAAATATCCGATGCCTACGCCCTCACCGTATCGGTAGAACTCCTCAAAATACTTCATAAATTTGCCTCTCTCGGATTGCTCTTCTATTTTATCTATTATCTCACTTTCGATCTCTCTGCGTATTTTAATTTTAATTACATTGTTTCCATTCTCTTTATTCTTCTTACAACACTCTTATTTATCCGAAAAAAAGTCTTTAGCTCGGATTTATGGACTCAACCCCTCCGCCTTTACCAAAATATAAAAGAGTTTGCACACTACAGCCATCCCATCCTCCTTTTTTCCATTGTCGGAGTGGGCATCGCGATGTTTGACATCTGGCTGCTTCAAAGAACAGGGGGATCGGAACAAACAGGATTTTACACACTGGCGTATTCCATCGCTGCCGTCTCTTTTTTATTCACCAGTTCAATGACCCCTATCATTACCCGTGAGTTTTCCCGTTCTTTTGAGCGCGGAGACAACGAAAAAATCCGAACCCATTTCAAACGCTATATCCCGATGTTCTACTCAATTGCAGCATTCTTTGCCGTTTTTACGGCATTCCAATCCGATCATCTCATCCAAATCTTTACCGATGAAAAATTTGCCCTAGCCGCTCCGGCTTTAGTGGTTATCGCCCTATATCCGATCCATCAAACCTACGGACAACTGAGCGGATCACTGTTTTTTGCGAGCGGAAATACGTCCAGATACCGCAATATCGGCCTAGTAACCTCTCTTGTCGGTCTTATTTTCACCTTTGTATTTTTGTTTGTATTAGAGCTAGGGGCACTTGGGCTTGCTTGGAAAATGCTCTTGACCCAACTTGTCGGTGTCACCATCCAGCTCTATTTCAATACCTCGTTTTTAAAACTAAAAATGACCCCTTTTATACTCCATCAGCTATACTCCTTTCTCTTTTTTCTCTTTAGCGCATTTGTCAGTTTTCAACTGGTTTCATCGATTCAAACACCATTAGTGAATCTTTTGCTTTGTGCCTTTTTTTATACGCTATTCACTATAATTGGAGGAGTTATTTTCCCGCAGATATTTGCTACCACTCGGGGAGAAATCAAAGCACTTTTTTCCAGAAAATCAAAGGATGCTCTCATTGATGCCTAAATTCGCTGACCCACTGTTTTCGTTGGCATCCCGATACCGAAAGATTTTTATTCTCGATTCGATAGAGTGGTGGGATGACACAACATATGATCCCTCCTCCGATTTGGTGCTCACCTATGATTTCGGCTTAAAACTCCACATTAACGCTATGGGAGGAGAAGCGTATTACATCGATCATCTCATCGATCAAACTACGATGCAAAAAAACAATTTTTTGCTCACCGATTTTTTAAAAAACTGGCATTACGACGTAAATGGAAACGATGTTTTTACCTACCGAAATATCGCGTTCGGCTTTTC
>DATDUY010000085.1:0-4435 GCA_035290165.1 Sulfuricurvum sp.
GGGAATTATCCGGATTGTTAAACTGTTGCAAAACAACCGCTCCGGGAATTGAATTCCCAAGTTCAAGGGCTTTGACTACGGCTCCGCCCATACCTTTCTCAGGTTCGGTCAAAACGATTTGAGCGCCCAAAGCTGCTAAAAGACGTCTCCGTTCCAAACTCATGGAACTCGGCATGGTCAATATCAGTTTCAATCCTAAACTTGCGGCGACACTCGCCAACGCGATCCCCGTATTTCCGCTTGTCGGCTCGATGATGACGCTCTCTTCCGTGATCTCACCTCGTTGAAGGGCTTGGAGGATCATGTTGCATCCGATTCGGTCTTTGACCGATCCTGAAGGATTCATAAATTCGCATTTTCCTATAACCGTAGTCAATTCATTTGAAAAATGGTTTAACGTAATGAGCGGGGTATTTCCGATCAACTCCGTAACATTGGCTGCAATTTTCATTGTTCACTCCTTTCCTTAACGAGATTCACACTAAATGAATACTCATTCATTTTTTAACTGGAGAAATTATAGGGAGATATTTTTGCATTGTCAAGTAATTCTATTGAATTAGTAGTGTTTATTGGATATTAAATATTTTCTCCCCTATTTTAGGGGGTTTTAAATACCACTTAATTCATAGTAATTTACTCATATATTAAGATCATTCTTTCAAAATAGGGGAAAATTGTTATAATTTCAGCTACTATATTCTGCATACGCTACTATTTCCAAAAAATTAGAGGATATTTATGGCAATCATCTCAATCGCTTCAACCAAAGGGGGGGTGGGTAAAACCTCTCTTGCGTTTTCTCTCGCAAAAGATCTAAGCTATCGGTATGCTACCAACGATATGTCGGTCGTCCTTAACAAATATAAAAATGCCCGCTATTACCCGAACAAAATCCCTCTATATCCCGATACTGTCTATGATTTCGGCGGATTTGAGAACCCTCATGCCAACGAAATACTCCGAGAGTCCGATATTATTATCCTACCGACGACAAACGATCTTAATTCGATTATGAAAAGTTTGATTTTTATTAAAAATTTTCGGGAAAAGACCATACTCGTATTTGCCAATATGATCGACGCTCCCAGCGATGCTGTGATGATAAAAGAGAAAATTCATGAGCATTTCCCCAATCTCGCTTTTACCTATCTGCGTCGGACGAAATTGTTGAAAAATGCATTGGAGAGCGGGATGAGTGCGAGCGAGCTGTATGAGAGCAGTAAACATACCCAACACCTGTACAAACAGGCATTCGGAGAATATTCGAAGATTCTAAACCTTTTTAACGGTGAAACTAACGGCGATTAAAAGGCTGCTGCTTTTTTAACTTCGAGCCGATCGTACATTGAGAGCATATTGGTATAATCACCATGAAGTGATGTACTTACTAAAAAGGCTTCCCCTTTAACTATCCCGACCGCTTTATCAACCCGCTCTGCACCGTAGAGGGCATACAACGCTTGGCTGTAATCACTCAGTTCTAACCCCAGCTCTTCCATCCGAATCAGTTCAACGATCAGATTTCCCGTCGTGTTATTGCTAAATTCCAAGTAGCTCACCGCTTCGTCATAGTTCCCCAAGGATAGATGAAGCTGCGCTTTGAGTTCTCCGATCGTAAAATTCTCTTCGAAAATAACCCCTATGAATTTTTCGACATTCAGATGATCCTCAAGTGCTTCGATCTCATCCAACACGGTTTCGGGATCATACTCGGCGAAGTTTAGAATCACTTCGCGATACGCTTTTCCCCGATTACGATTGTTATAAATCAGATCATCGATCGGATAGACCTCGGAGACTCCGGGAACAATCATCTGACAGGAATAGAAGTCCAGATAATTGTAATCTCGGATATAGACCTCTTTCTCCATCGACGCAAATATCCCCGTGAGATAATCATACTCATCCTCGGTACTCTCTCCGCTGTAGCTCCATGATGATAGTTCAAAGCTCTTTTTAGCACTCAAAAATTGTATCCCCATCTTGCCGTTGGAATCGATAAAATGCGATTCCAGATTAAAACTCTCAGAGACAAGCGACATATCGAACGTCGGCACTTCAAAACTCTCTAAGTTTTCCAATCCTCGTCCCTGCATCAGCTCGGTCATCGTCCGCTCCAATGACACCTCCAAAATCGGATGGGCACCAAAGGAGACGAAGAGGGTCGCATTGGCAGGATTGATAAACGAGATCGCCGTAACGGGATATTTACCGCCTAATGACGCATCCAAAACATTAACGATATACCCTAACTCCCGAAGCTTTATCAGATCGCTGTAAAGACGTTCAAACTGCCGTAAAAATTCATCACTGTAGTGCGGCAGTGCATAGCCGTTTTTAATGATCTCTATTTTTGCATACCGCTCCAAAATCTCGCTCATCGCCTGCACTTGTGCCTCTTGCGCCGTGTTCCCCGTAGCAAGGCCATTGCTCACATAGAGGTTGCTGAGGATATTGAGGGGGAAATAAACCACCTCATCTGAGGCAAGCTTATGAAACGGCAATGCGACGATTTTATCCTCATAATCGCTGTTAAAATCGATCAGTTCGTCCATACTCAATTCACTGCCGGGATCATAGATAGTTGAGAGTTTTGCGTTGAGATATCCTTCAGCAAACGCAAAAGCCACCTCATCGGGATAATATTTCCTCTCAGGGAGATGAAAGTCGATAAAAAAGTTATTGGTTTGGAGCCGTTCGATGTATTCACCCAATGCGCTTGCCGTAGAGGCTTCGGAATAAATCCCTTTGCCGTTAGAATAGATATGCTTCGGCGCTTCTACGGAAGCAAGATTGACGGAATAGCAGTGATTCAAGGGGTGTTTTTCGCTTGAGTAGGTAACGTCACACCCCATCTCACTTAATATCGCTTGCATACGGTTAATAGAGACTTCGAGCGGGGCATTTTTAGAGACTAAATTCATAGGGGTTCACTTTTAAAAAATTGTCGCTAAGTATATCTAAAAGATTTGGCTGATCACTTTTTTACGAAAATATAAACTTTTGCTTAAGTAGAATATTAGTTTGACATTAGCAAAAGCAATTTAACTATAATAAATTACTATAAGGTAATATCTTTCTAAAAAGGGAGCTAAAATGAAACACACTCTAATGGAATTACCCTTTGAGCAAACCGCATTACAGCCTTATATTTCTGCTGAAACAATCTCTTACCATTACGGTAAACACCATGCCGGATATGTGAATAAACTCAATTCTCTTATTGAAGGGACAGAGTATGAGGATAAATCACTAGAGCATATTATTAAATATGCACATAATACTATTTTCAATAATGCGGCTCAAATCTATAACCATGATTTTTACTGGAAAGGGCTTAACAATACACCTACGGCTCCCTCAGTAGAGCTTTTAGGGTTCATCGAACGTGATTTTGGGTCAATGAAAGCGTTTGAAGAGGCTTTTTTAGCGGCTGCAGTGACTCTTTTCGGTTCGGGATGGGTATGGCTGAGTCTTTCAAAAGAGAAGAGATTAGAAATCAAAATGACCGCTAATGCCGATACGCCGATACGTCACGGAGACACCCCTTTATTGACCTGCGATGTGTGGGAACATGCCTATTACATTGATTATCGAAACGGACGACTAGAGTATCTTTCAAATTGGTGGAAAGTAATCAATTGGAATTTTGTTTCTGATAATCTTTCAGATTTTATGAATGATCCTATTGCAGGCTATAATCAGCCGTGCAACGATATAAATTCAGTCTGTGAGTATGTTGATTACATGCAAAATAATGAGCGGACACCCTCGTAAGTATCTAACATATGAGCATTTCACTCTACAAGTTCGCTGAAATCTTCTTTCCCGACCTTGCACTCGGGACACACCCAATCATCCGGCAGATCTTCAAACGCTGTACCGGGGGCAATATCGCCATCCGGATCTCCTACTATCGGATCATAAATGTACCCGCATACGTTGCATTCATATTTTTTCATCTTCTACTCCTCTTTTAAATGGTTTTTTCCATTTCCTCATTAAGTCGCTGATAATCAACCTCATGCAGATACAACGGTCTATTGCCTATCTGACTTTCATCCCGAAGAGCATCATCCAACACAACTTTTTGCGGACTTTTATAGATAACTCCGATCGGAAACGGATGAGACTCCAGCGATTTTTCAAACGCCTTGACCTTATCCTCGGGGTTATAGTCACTCGGTAGTAAATAGACGTTCTCTTTGAACCACTTAAACGTATTGGTTTTATTAAACGTAACGCACGGCTGGAAAATATCGATTAGAACGTACCCTTTATGCTCAATGGCAATTTTGAGCATTGCTTTGCAATGTTCTTTGTTTCCCGAAAACGTGCGAATTACGAGCGATGCATCGAGCGATATCGCCGTCGCGATGGGATTAAACGGCTCGACATGAACCCCCTGCGTCTGTACGGGTGTCTTGAATCC
>DATDUY010000086.1:0-3199 GCA_035290165.1 Sulfuricurvum sp.
AGAGAACGGAATCGATGCGATGATGATACCGATGAATATCCGGAGCGATGATGTTGCTTTTACGATATCCCAAATGCGCAGTTCCAAGCTCAATGGGGCAGTGATAGCCAGTGAATACCAAGAAGAAGCACTCACATTAGTCGATCATGTCTCTGCTCAGGCACAAGAGAGCGGCTATTGCGATTGCATATGGATCGAAGAGGCTCAACTCCGAGGCGATTTGATTATGCCTCGTGCATTGGAGCTGTATGCGGATCGAGACGATTTTGCTGATGAGATCGCAATGCGTTCAATGTGTCACTATTTTTATGATTTAACTACAGGAGAACAACGATGAAAACAAATGACTTTAGCGATCTTAAGGCCGAGTTTGATGCATTTGTACGTGAAAAATGCGATAGCGGAAGTTGTGAGAGTGAAAGCAATGAAAATGATCCCGATAATGAACCGGTTCCTAGCTTTGTCGATGAACTTTCCGATAAACTGCTAGCCCCTTATCATAGCGGGGTTTATTTTTCCCGTCTCGATATCAAACGAGTAGCCGAAGCGATCGATGAATCGATACCGATCAAAGAGCGTAAAAAAATGATTAAAGCCCTCTTCCGTCATACGACGGCAAAAGGATATTTACGTTCGGCGTTTGATGAATTCAACCGTCATTTTGGGGGACGGGTGCTGATTTACCAAGAGTTATCAGAAGCATTTCCTGCATCAAAAGCGCACTTTGATGAAAATATAGATAAAATAAAAAGAACACAGAAGATGCTTGATCAGATCGTAGAAGATTTCGAAGAGATCGAACCGACGGATGAGCCTATGATGGTTTAGTAAATTATTTTACTTAAGGTGTACCTGGTATGAAGTTGAAGCTACGAGCCCAGTTGATTATCGCAACGATCGTCATCCTGACTTCGGCAACATTAACGTTTTACCATCTTTCACAAGAAAAAGCATTTGCAAAAGAGCGGAGTGAACGCTCATCTCAAAATATTAAACTCGCGTTTGATTCTATCGTCAGTGACACAGCACAGTTATACCGCTTCCGGACCCATGTAACCCTCTCAACAGAGGGTGTAATTGATGCGGTTAAAAAACAAGATACCGATGCCCTTTATCGTGCTATTATAGAACGTTATAACGCGTTAAGAGAAGAAAACCCCCACCTTATTATCATGCAATTCCATGCTCCTGATGGGCGTTCAATACTTCGTGTTCACCTCAAAGATAAATTTGGGGATGATATCGCTTCACGCAGAGCAATGCTTCGTGAAATACACATGAATCATAAGATGGTTACCGGTTTTGAAGGTGGTCTTGGCGGCATTGCATTTCGTGTGATAATGCCTATATTTGATCATAGTGATTACATCGGAGCTGTTGAATACGGCATTGATAGTGGATATTTTGTCGATCGGATCAAACACTTGAGCGGATCGGACAGCATCGTGATGATTCATAAGGATTGGTTAGGTGCTGCGGATAGAGAAGTGTATACGAAAGGGATCGGGGATTATTATTATACTTCAGACTTGAGGGAAGAAAAAAAATTGATGGAGAGTTTTGCTCTCCAAAATCCGAATCTGCAATCGCGTTATTTGAGTATAGATAATAAATCGTATGAGATCAATCCTCTCTTTTTAAAAGGGGATAAGAATCAAAATTTAGGGGCAATTGTCTCCATCAACAATGTTACCGGTTCGAGTCAAAATACGGTTGATATATTGATCGGGAGTATGGCTGTTACGGTGGTTATGCTGATTCTTTTATGGGGATTATTTCATTATACGTTCAACGGATTGATCGGAAAAGTGAATTTGCAGGAACGCTATATTAATACCATTCTTGATTCTCAGCAAAATATCGTCATCGTAACAGACGGAAGCGAAATTATCTTCGCTAATCGCCCTTTTTTCGAATATTTCGGTATAGAAAGCCTTTCGGATTTTAAAGTGAAAGATTCTTGTATCTGCAATTATTTTGAATCGGAAGAATCACAGCAGTATCTTATGCCCACAATGGACGGGATTAATTGGACTGATTATCTCCTATTAAATGAGAAAAAAGAGAACCAAGTTAAAATGACGGTGCACGGTAAAACTTCTATATTTTCGGTTAATTCCAAAAAAATGGACTACGAAGGCAATATCCGTCATGTAGTTGTCTTTACCGATATTACCAAACTCAATCAATTAGCGACACAAGATGTTCTGACACAAGTTGCGAACCGATTTAAGTTCGATCAGGTATTGGATTACTCGATTACATTGTCTCAGCGGTACGGTCGTGCTCTTTCGATTATGATCATTGATATAGACCATTTTAAAGCGGTTAATGATACATACGGCCATTTAGCCGGTGATGAGGTGTTGAAAAAACTAGCCAAAGTTTTGAGTAATGGGATCCGTAAAAGTGATGTGATTGCACGTTGGGGAGGGGAAGAGTTTGTTATTTTACTCCCGGATAGTGAACTCTCTTCCGCCGTTAAATTAGCTGAAACTTTGCGAATAAAAGTGGCTGAAAGCGATTTTTCTCCTGTTGAGAAAATGACATGCTCGATTGGGGTCGTACGATGGAATGAGGGGGAGAACCCCGATCAACTTCTAAAGCGTGTTGATGAGAAACTATACCTCGCAAAAGCGGGTGGAAGAAATAAGGTTATTAGTTAAGAATCATTATCCGACAAACCGATACCCGATTCCCGTTTCGGTGATGATCCATTTCGGACGGGCGGAATCGGTTTCGATCTTTTGACGAAGTTGATTGATAAAAACACGTAAATAATGGGTCTCATGTTGATACCCTATCCCCCAGATCGCTTTTAATAACCATGCATGGGTGAGCGCTTTCCCCTGATTTTCCATAAAAACACGGAGGAGTTTAAACTCTTTCGGAGTTAATTTGATGAGTTTATCCTCTATACTAACAATGCGATTGGGAACATCCATACGCATATCTGCGACGATTAAAATGGGTGATATCTCCGGTGAAGGAGGGACACGGCGCAGGTTCGCTTTTATACGAGCTATCAGCTCATCAGCATTGAACGGTTTGGTGACATAATCATCCGCACCGGCGTTAAGAGCGGCTATCTTATCGGTTTCATCATGGATCGCCGAGACGACAATGACGGGGGTTTGTTCATCCACTCGATAACGTTCCAAAAAATTTACTCCGCTCATATCGGGTAATCCCAAATCGA
>DATDUY010000087.1:0-2304 GCA_035290165.1 Sulfuricurvum sp.
TATTTAAAAGACTTGACAATAAGTGACTCAAAGTATTATAATTCTTGTAACTTAATAATAAGGATTTAAAGATGAAAAAAATATTTGAAAAACTAACCCACCAAATGACCGAGATGATTGAGTCATCAATCTCCTTGGCATTGCATAATCAAAACAGCGAAGTAGAACCGATCCATTTTTTATGGGCATTGCTTGCGAACAGCAACTCCCCGTTAAATCAGGCCTTGATAAGAATGAACGTGGATAAAACTGCGATTGAACTTGAGACGAAAAGTGCCGCAAAAAAACTCAGCACTGCTTCACATGTTACAAAAGAAAATATTGGTCTATCTCGCAATTTTGTTCAAGCCCTTCAACGAGGCTCAGCCGAAATGGCAGTAAACGGTGATCAATTTATTGCAATAGATACATTTTTAATAGGAAATCTGAACCATACTCCCTTCAAGGAGATCCTCGAAAAATATCTCAATGTGTTTGAATTGCGTAAAACGTTTGAAACGATGCGCGCAGGACAAAGAATCGAGTCCCAAACGGCTGATGAGATGTTAGAAAGCCTTTCCAAATACGGAATCGATTTAACCAAAGAAGCGATAGAGGGGAAACTCTCTCCGGTTATCGGACGGGATGAAGAGATTAGCCGTATGATGCAAATTCTGATTCGTAAAACAAAAAACAATCCGATACTTTTAGGAGAACCCGGAGTCGGTAAAACAGCTTTGGTAGAGGGATTGGCACAGCGTATTGTTAACAAAGAGGTTCCGCTCTCTCTTCAAAACAAACGGGTCATTACTCTCGATATGAGTTCATTGATTGCGGGAGCAAAATATCGGGGTGAGTTCGAAGATCGTCTGAAAGCCGTTATTGATGAGGTGAAAAAATCGGCCAACATTATCCTCTTTATCGATGAAATCCACACCATTGTCGGTGCAGGTGCATCGGAGGGTTCAATGGATGCCGCCAATATCCTCAAACCCGCCCTCGCGCGGGGAGAGCTGCACACGATCGGGGCAACGACACTTAAAGAGTATCGTAAATATTTCGAAAAAGATGCAGCACTTCAACGCCGGTTTCAACCGGTAAACGTCGATGAACCGAGTGTGAATCAATCGTTGCAAATTCTACGCGGTCTTAAAGAGCGTCTTGAAGCGCACCATAACGTTACCATTACCGATTCGGCATTGGTAGCTGCGGCAAAACTTTCCGATCGCTATATCAATGATCGATTTCTTCCTGATAAAGCAATCGATTTGATCGATGAAGCGGCAGCCGAGTTAAAAATGCAGATTGAGTCTGAGCCGAATGCCCTTGCCTCCGTTAAACGTCGCCAAACGAACCTTAACGTTGAACAAGAGGCGCTTAAAATGGAAGAGAGCGTCGCCAATACCAAACGACTTGAAGAGATTAAAAAAGAACTTGCCGATGTCAGTGAAGAACGTCGCAGTCTGGATGCACAGTTCTCTCATGAAAAAGAGGTATTTAATTATATGGCGAAGCTCAAAGGGGAGCTTGAGTCGAAGCGGCGTGAAGCGGAGTTGGCAAAACAAAATGCCGATTTTAACAAAGCGGCAGAAATTGAATACGGTCAAATCCCTAAACTCTTAGAAGAAGAAACAGTGCTTCAGGAGAAATGGAAAAACATGATGGCAGCGGGGACGCTCCTTAAAAATAGCGTTGATGAAGCATCGATTGCAGGGATTGTGAGCCGATGGACAAAAATCCCTGTCAACAAAATGCTCCAAAGTGAAAAAGATAAAATACTCCATATCGAGGATGAACTTAATCGTGATGTAGTGGGGCAGGAGAAGGCAACCCATGCGGTAGCCCGTGCGATCAAGCGGAACAAAGCGGGACTCTCCGATAAAAGCCGTCCGATCGGATCGTTTTTATTTCTCGGACCTACGGGAGTGGGTAAAACACAGACGGCGAAAACGTTGGCAAAATTCCTCTTCGACAGCAGCGAATCGATGATCCGTATCGATATGTCGGAGTACATGGAAAAACATGCCGTCTCGCGTCTCGTAGGAGCACCTCCGGGGTATGTCGGGTATGATGAGGGGGGACAGCTTACCGAAGCGGTACGCCGTAAGCCTTACAGCGTTATCTTGTTCGATGAGGTTGAAAAAGCCCATCCCGATGTCTTTAATGTCTTGTTGCAGGTGCTTGATGACGGACGTCTGACTGATAACAAAGGGGTAGTCGTCGATTTCACCAATACGATCATCATTTTGACCTCCAATATCGCCAGCGACAAGATCATGGCGCATCACGGAGATCCTAAACTAGAAGAGATGGTGCTTGGTGAAT
>DATDUY010000088.1:0-3010 GCA_035290165.1 Sulfuricurvum sp.
ATCCGATTTTCAATCTGCTCTATTGTGCCAACACCGAAGGTGCTGCGACGGTAGCGGAACTTCACCCCTCGCTGTCGGGTGTTTGTGATTTGAACGTTGAAAAGGTGGATATTGACCGTGCCGCAAGCGCATGCGAACTCATCTTTTTAGCCCTTCCGCACAAAACAGCGATGCAGACTGCAAAAGGGTTATTGGAACGCGGAATCAAAGTGGTTGATCTCTCTGCCGATTACCGTCTCAATGCGGAAAACTACGAAGCGTTTTACTGTGAACATGAAGATTTGGATAACCTCTCTCATGCGGTCTATTCGATCCCTGAACTTCACGGCAAATTAGCAGAAGGGGCAAACCTTATTGCCAATCCGGGGTGTCATGTCACCGCATCGTTACTGGCATTGGCTCCGTTTTTGGATTATATCGATCTTTCACACCCTATTTTTATCGACTCCAAAACGGGCGTTTCGGGTGCAGGAAAATCACCGACTAGCAGTGTCCATTATGTAAGCGTCAATGACAATATCAACTGCTACAACATCATCAAACATCGCCATGCCACCGAGATCGAACAGCACGCTTCAGCGTTGTGTTCTAATGAGGTCAAAGTAACGTTTATCCCCTCTTTGGTTCCGATGACGCGGGGAATGTTGGCGTGTGTTTACGCAACCTTGAAAACCGAGTGTGATCCCCTTTCATCGATGGAAGCTTTTTATCAAAACAAACCTTTTGTCCGTCTTCGCAATGCTCCGCCTCATACGAAAATGACCTCTGGGACGAATTTCGCCGATGTGTATGCCGCTCGACACGGTAACGCCCTTGTTGCGATGTGTGCGATCGATAATCTGATGCGCGGTGCCAGTTCTCAGGCTCTGGTGAATGCCAACATCATGATGGGATTGGATGAATCTCTCGGAATACCGAAAATTTCGTATGTTCCCTAAAACCCTCCAAAGCGGTGCGATCCTCATCGCAGATGCCCACTGCGCCCCATGGCGCATCTCTTTTATCGATTTTCTTCATGCGCTCGATTCGGGTGAGATTGTGACAAGGCAGCTTATTTTGATGGGGGATGTCTTTGATATGCTTTACGGTCCTATTCCGCGAACGTATCATTACAATACGGAAGGAATTGAACTTCTTAACCGCCTCTCTGAACGACTGGAAATTATTTATTTAGAGGGAAATCATGACTTTTTAATCGGTGATTTATTCCCGCTCATAACCGTAGTCCGTCGTGAACATCAGCCTCTTATTTTCACGTATGAAGGGAAAAATATAGCCATTTCCCACGGTGACAGCGCTATGGGGATAGGGTATGAAGTCTATACGGCATTGATACGAAGTCCGTTAGTGCTGCGATTCCTTCGTCTCATCGATACGATCGGAGAAGGTTTTATCGTAAGATGGTTGGAAGATCAGATGAAACGAAAATCCCACTGCCGCAGTATCGAGAATTTTTATGCGTTGATACAGAAGCGCTTAGAGTCGCTTAAATTAAAATCCATTGATATTTTGATCGAGGGGCATTTTCACCAAAATTGCTCTTTTCATTTCTCTCAATTTCATTACATTAACGTGGGTGCTTTTGCTTGCAATGAAAGATACTTTAGTGTACAATCAATCCAAAATAAGACGTTATTGCACGAAGCAGTTTTTCGTAAGGAGCCCCGATGAAGGGACAAGGAGATATTTTAAAAGTCGGCAGCAACGAGATGGAGCTTGTCGATTTTCGTATATTTAAGCGCGAAGGCGATGAAGTATACGAGGGAATATATGGTATAAACGTCGCAAAAGTGCGTGAAATCATCCGATTTCCGAAACTCACAGAATTACCGGGAACCCCTCCGTTTATCGAAGGAATCTTTGATCTTCGCGGTGTTGTGATTCCGGTGGTGAATTTGGCCAAATGGATGGGTGTTGACGCACCGGAGAATATTGAAAAAGAGTCGAGGGTAATCATTACGGAGTTCAATAATATCCTCATAGGGTTTGTTGTCCACGAAGCGAAACGTATCCGCCGTATCAATTGGAAAGACATTGAACCTGCCTCTTTTATTTCAGGCAATGGCGGGATGGACAGTTCTAAGATCACGGGAGTCACCCGTATCGAAGAGGATGCGGTTCTTTTGATTCTCGATTTGGAAAGCGTTGTTCAAGAGCTTGGTCTTTATCAACCTGCTAGCGGCAAACTTGAAGACGGCAAATACAATTTCAGCGGGTATGTTCTCCTTCTTGATGACAGTTCTACCGCACGTCGTATTATTAAAGAGGCATTGGAACAAATGGGCTTTGATGTTATCGAAGCGACTGACGGTGAAAACGGTCTTAGAATCCTCGAAGATTTGTATTCAAAATACGGTGAGGAGATTGCATCCAAATTGCGTCTTATTGCTTCGGATATTGAAATGCCGTTGATGGACGGATTCCACTTTGCAGCCAATGTAAAAGCGGATCCACGGTTTAAAATGATTCCGATTGTTTTCAACTCTTCGATCAGTGATTATTTCAGTGAACTTCGCGGAAAAGAAGCAGGCGGAGAGGCTTACTTGGTCAAATTCGATTCGAATTTATTTTACGATGAAGTAGCGCGTGTCGTACGCGCTCATATTCAATAGGGGTTAGGCAATGGATGAATTTCAAGAGATATTACAGGACTTTTTGGTTGAGTCGTTTGAACTGATTGAACAGCTTGACCAAGACCTTGTCGAGCTGGAGTCACGACCTGATGATTTGGATCTGCTCAACCGCATCTTCCGAGTAGCCCATACGATTAAAGGGGCAAGTTCGTTTTTGAATTTCGATGTCTTGACCCACTTGACTCACCATATGGAAAATTTGCTCAATATGGCGCGTCACGGAGACTTGGTCATTGATGCCGACGTTATGGACGTTATCCTCGAATCGATTGACTTGATGAAAGCGTTACTCGTCCGTATTCGAGACAGCGGGGAAGACAGCGGATTGGAAGTTAATCCGTGTGTAGCTCGTCTTGATGCTGTTGCAAACGGTACCA
>DATDUY010000089.1:0-3492 GCA_035290165.1 Sulfuricurvum sp.
CTCAATGAAAAGAATCGCATTACTCGGATTACTCAGTATTGCTGTAATGGCTAATGAAAGTGGAATGTACATCGGCGCAGAAGTAGGAACTACTCACACAAAAACATCTGATGTTGTCTCAGGCACTACTTACAACTATTCAAGCAACAGAATATCTGAAGCTCTTCAACTGGGATATTATCTCAATGCAAACAGTCGTGCCTATGTTGCATGCCAGTACATTGGTGCAGATACAGATAAAGACATTCCACAGAACACCAATATCTATAGTGTAGGATATGACTATCTCTTCGGAACATCACCATTCAAACCATTTGTTGGTGCTATTTTCGGATATTCTACATACAAGGATGGTTATTTCAAAGTTAATGGTGTCGCTTACGGAGCACAAGCAGGTATTGATTATAAATTAAATAATAAACTCTCGGTAGATGCCGGTTATCGTTATTTGAACTCAGATGCTGAAGCTACTTATTCTGGTGACAAATCAATAATGGACAGCTTCCAAACTCTCTTTATCGGTGCTAACTACAAGTTTTAGTTAAATGTTTTTTCCGTTCATGGTTCGACAAGCTCACCACGAACGGAAGAGTATAAATAGTTAGATTGGAAGAACGCGGATTTTTTGTGAAAGTTTTTCTTTGAGTGTCGCTTCGATAGCGTACAACGTCCCCGTACTTGAACTTGCACAGCCGTTACAAGCCCCTAAATAGCGAATATAGACATCGATATAATCAGGAGAATCCTTGATATCGATAACCTCCATATTACCGCCGTCCATAATCAGAAACTGACGAATCGATTCATCCACTACGCTATCGATCGCTTTGATCTTCTGAACCAGGGTCATCGCTTCGAAATCACCATGCGCTCCGGCATCTGCCGCATTGCGCATTTTCTCCTCATCCATCTCGCGACGTACATCGGCAAGAATGTCAACAAGATAGTACTCGCGCGCTTCATGTCCGCCCGGTTTGATACACGATTTGCAGAATCCGCCCGCTTTGGTGTAATCGGTGATCTGCTCGATCGTTTTAAGATCGTTGAGTTTAATCACTTCACGAAGCGTCCCGAGACTGACGCGGGCACATTCGCACACGATAATCTCATCTTCGAAACTGCTCTCATCAACGCCGAGATAAAGTCCCGCCGCTTTTTTGATAACGTCGTACGCCATAACGGAACAGTGCATTTTTTGCGGCGGAACAGCCGGTATTTCAGGGTCATCACGGAGTGATTTTTCGACATCAATATTGGTGATTTTAACCGCTTCTTGTACCGTCTTTCCGATACAAAGCTCCGCCATCATATCCGAACTTGCAATCGCCGTACCGCATCCGAAACTTTTAAACTTAGAGTTGACAATCGTATCATTTGTAGGATCGACTTCCCATTACAAACGGACGGCATCTCCGCAGCTCTCCGCCCCGAAATCGGCAACAATAAGCTTGTGTCCTGCTGCGTCACACTCCTCTTGAGTGATCTCCCCTTGGTTATGCGGGTTGTTCATCAATGTCGTTACTTTGTCGGAATACTGATCCCAAAGAGATCCGCCCAATAAATCATTTTTTGCCATAATAGAATCCTTTAGTGATGTATTCCACACTCAGCAGCTTCGCCGCCGGGAGTGGGTTGTTGAATTGCATACGAGCTTGAAATCGCGCGTAATCTTAAAACAGCGCCGCTGAAACGCTCGATCACATAATCGATCTCTTCGTCTGTTGTAAAACGGCTGAGGCTCAAACGAATCCCCGTATGGGCTAACTCATTATCGGCACCGATCGCCAGCATAACGGTGTTGGCTTCAAGATCTTCCGAGGCACAGGCGGAACCGGTAGAGGCACCGATGAGGGCATTGTTCAAATCCCACAGCATCCCCTCCCCTTCAACCCCGCGAATGGAGATCAAAATCGTATTCGGTGTGCGGTTTTCACGGTTGCCGACTACCATTACGTCACTGAGCCCTGAGAGTAGCGCATCTTCCAATCGGTCACGTTTAGCACGGATACTTGCCATTTTTTCAGTGATATTCTCGGTTGCAAGCTCAATCGCTTTTCCCATCCCTACAATATAAGGGACATTGAGAGTACCCGAACGGCGTCCCCCCATATGTTCTCCGCCGTGTAACAATGGGGTAAGCGCTTCCGAATTTCGGATATACAAGGCTCCGATCCCTTTGGGACCGTGAAATTTATGGGCAGACATTGATAGAAAATCAACATGAACCTCTTGCATATCAACCGGAATTTTACCGACAGCCTGAACCGCATCTGTATGGAAAAGAACCCCTTTCTCTTTACAGATCTCCCCCATCTCTTTGATCGGGAAAATCATCCCTGTTTCATTGTTCGCCCACATAATAGATACAAGCGCCGTTTTATCGGTAATGAAACTGCGAAGCGTATGGGCTTCAACAATCCCTTGATCGTTTACCGGAAGATAGGTGACCTTGACCCCTTGTTCTTCGAGGAATCTACAGGTAGAGAGGACGGAGGGGTGTTCGATTTCACTCGTAACGATATGGTTCTTATCCCCGTTTACAATCTTATCGATCCATACCGATTTTAAGACCCAGTTGTTCGATTCAGTAGCGCATGAGGTAAAAATAATATCGTCTTTATCGCTCGCGTTAATCGCCTTATACATCTGATTGATCGCTTTTGTGATCGCAGGGTGTGATGCGGTTCCAAAACGGTGCAGTGAGTTCGGGTTTCCGTAAATCTCACTAAAATACGGAACCATCGCCTCTACGACGGCAGGATCGACCATCGTTGTCGCGTTGTTGTCCAAATAGACTTGCATATAATGCTCCTATACTAGGGTTCTAAATAAAAGACTAATTTAGTCTTGTTTAACTTTTAGGATAATAGTGCAAACGACGTTATAGTAACCTTAAGGGTTTTTTATATTTAGGAGTGTTTAAGGATTAGATCAACTACCCATCAACTCGATCATCTGCTCGATCGATTCTTGATACCCTGAGATGCTCATCGACTCTTGGGAAAGAAAAGCTTCCATCTTCTCTTTTTTACTAATTGCCTCATCCAACTCTTTGTCTGTTCCACGCACATACGCACCGATACGGATCAACATTTCATTCTCTTTTAACAGCGTATAGAGGCGGCGGAAGCGGCGTACAGCAGCGAGATGTTCAGGGGTGATGATATCGTTCATTACCCGTGACGCGGAGTTGAGGATATGAATGGGGGGATAAATCCCGAAATCGGTCAGCTCGCGCGAGAGGACGATATGTCCATCGAGAATCGAACGGGACTGATCGGCAATCGGGTCAGACATATCATCCCCCTCCACGAGAACGGTAAAAAAGGCGGTAATCGAACCGTTCCCCTCCTCTTTCCCCGCACGCTCCATGAGCTGCGGCAAAAGGGTCAAAGAGGAGGGTGGATACCCTTTTGAGGTAGGAGGCTCGCCCAATGCGAGACCGATTTCACGCTGCGCCATCGCGAAACGGGTTACCGAGTCCATCATAAA
>DATDUY010000090.1:0-2091 GCA_035290165.1 Sulfuricurvum sp.
TCATTTCCCGTATAGATGTTACCCCCTCAAGATGTTCAGGATGGACGGAGCGGAGAAATTGAAAAAGTTGAAGGGAGAGGATACCTTGATGTTTAAATGCATCGCATATCTCATCTATTGTCGGATCTTTTTGAAGAAGTGAAAAAATATTCATCACTTGCTGGTACTGCGGATCGATCCGCCGCTGTGTAATAAGATGGGCATGAGCAAAATAAAAACCTTGAAAATACTCGAATCCGAGTGTTTCGTATGCTTCTGCAATTTCGTAAAATTCTACTTTTTGGGCAATGAGTTTCATAAGTCCGTAGGGATTTGGGAGGTAATTGAATTGTTCAATATCGGTTTGGGTGACATCGAATTTGGCAAATTCGATATAGGGAAAAATGGTAGAAAAAGTTTCGAAATAGTGGGGATGAAATGAAGCATTGTCCAGAGCAAAGCGATATCCGAGTAAGTGATAATAACGAATCGCTTCATGAATACGGGAATTCATTTTTATCGATGCCGAGAGTTCGAATACAAATTTCTCTTTGGGAAGGGTGCGGAGTATATCGGTCAGGAGCAGCGGCCCATCGGTATTGATAAATGCCGGAAGCTCTCCAAATGCCGAGGATGAACCGATTTGATTGAGCAAATTGACCAATACCGATGCCGTAGCATGACGGGGATCATCGATGACGCTTTCGCCATACGTATTACGGTAAAAGAATTCGTAACCTATAATATTTTCTGCACGGTCTAAAATCGGCTGCCGTGCAAGATGAAGATTATCATTCATAAATGTTGCTTTATATTTTAATATCTTAAGTGTAGCGTAAATTGAGTATGATTTCAAAAAACAATAGATGGAACTCCTATGCAAGAGCACAAAACAATTTATTTTAAAGAGTATACCCCAAGCCCCTACACCATAGAAACGTGTTCTCTGGAGTTCATTATCGAAGAGTCTTCCACCCGTGTTGAAAACATTATGGAGATTAAACGGTGTGATCCCCATGCCAAAGAGCTGCGGCTGGATGGAGAGATGCTCGATTTGGAACTGTTGTGGGTGGATGATATCCTCTACAGTGAAGATATGTATACCAAAGAGGAGGGTGCAATTCGTATTCCCCTCGATAGCGATACCGCACGCATCCGTATCATCAATCGCATCTACCCCGATGAGAATACCGCCCTTGAGGGGCTTTACCGCTCCGGCGGAATCTGGTGTACCCAAAATGAGCCGGAAGGGTTTCGCCGTATCACCTATTTTATTGACCGCCCTGATGTGATGACCCGCTTTACGACCAAAATTATCGCGAGTAAAGAGAGATGTCCGGTATTGCTCAGTAACGGAAATTTGCGCGGTACGGCGACGTTGGAGAACGGTAAACACATGACATTATGGGAAGATCCTATCCCGAAACCGTGTTATCTCTTTGCCCTTGTTGCAGGGGATTTAGGTTCTATTACCGATACTTTTACGACGATGAGTGGAAAACAGGTCGATTTGGCGATCTATTGTGACCGAGGCAATGAAAACAAATGCCATCACGCGATGCGAAGTCTCAAAAAATCGATGGAGTGGGATGAATACACTTACGGACGCGAATACGATCTGGAAGTCTACAATATCGTTGCGGTGGACAGTTTTAACATGGGGGCAATGGAGAATAAAGGGCTTAATATTTTTAACTCCCATTATGTCCTCGCCGATGAAGAGACAGCTACGGACAGCGACTTTTTGGGGATTGAGAGTGTGATTGCCCATGAGTATTTTCACAACTGGACGGGGAATCGGATCACCTGCCGCAACTGGTTTGAACTGACACTCAAAGAGGGTCTTACCGTCTTTAGAGATCAATGTTTCAGTGCCGATATGAACTCTCCTTTGACACAGCGGCTTGATGATGTCCGTTCCTTGCGTGAGCGGCAGTATGTCGAGGATGCAGGACCGACCGCCCATCCGATCAAACCGGATCATTATATGGAGATCAACAACTTCTACACCGCCACTGTTTATGAAAAGGGTGCGGAAGTGATTCGGATGATGCACACCGTTTTAGGCACTGAGCGGTTCCGTCGAGCGATGGATCTTTACTTCGATACCTT
>DATDUY010000091.1:0-2816 GCA_035290165.1 Sulfuricurvum sp.
GCTACCGCAAAGGCTATAAGGGGAAACAGCCAAAAAGCAGCACGTCTCATTGAATTTATTTCAATTGGTCTTTAATCAAATCACCAAGACTGTGTGCGTCATTGTCATTGATTTCATCTAACATTTTTTGATCATTCAAACGCTCAAGTTTTTTTACTGAAAGACGGATACGATCACGTTTCGCATCAATCACTAAAATTGCCGCTTCGATCGTCTGACCGATTTCAAGCTCTTCAGGAATAAGAGGATAAAGGTCTTCATTACGGATAAGGGCATCTACACCACCTTCCAATGAAACGAATACACCGAAGTCTTTCACATCACAAACCGTAGCTTGTACTACTTCATTCATTTTATGGCTTGTTGCGAATTGATCGATCGGGCTCTCTTCGAGTGATTTACGGTTTAATGAAATTTTTTCATCATCTAAATTGATTTTTGCAATTTTCACTTCGATTTCATCACCGACAGTAAGAGTCTCTTTACATTTGACATTTTTGTCCCAAGAAAGATCTTGATTATGCAATAACCCCTCTACTCCGCCGACTTTGACGAATGCACCGAAATCGGTCAATGAAGTAATAGTTCCGATAACAACATCACCCTCTTTGAATTTTTTGGTAAATTCTTCGAAAGGTTTCGGTTGAAGACGTTTGTACGATACACGCAATTTATGCGTTTTAGAGTTGATTTCGATAACTTCAACATCGATCTCTTGCCCGACAGTGAGGTAGTCTTTAGGGTGTTTGATATTTTTATCCCACGTAATTTCAGAGATATGAAGGAACCCTTCAATGTCATTACCGAGATCTACAAAAATACCGTACGGTTCGATGTTACTGACGGTAACCGTGATGGTATCACCCTCTTCCAACGCCTCTTCAACCTCTTGCCAAGGATCGGATTGTACCGCTTTGATAGAGAGAGATAAATGACGTTTGTCTTTATCGTATGAAATTGCTTTTACGTTAACAACATCACCCTCTTTGTAAAGTTTAGAAGGGTTAACCGGCCCTTTGTAGCTGATTTCATTGTAATGAACCAACCCGTCGATTCCGCCGACGTCAACGAACATACCGTAGCTCGTGATTTTTTTGACGGTACCTTGGATAACTTTATCCTCTTCCATCAATGCATCGATCACTTCTTTTTTACGTTTACGCTCATCATTGAAAAGCTTGCGGCGAGATACGACGATTGACGCTTCTGCAGCATCAACTTTAACCACTTGGGCTTTAATCGTTTTACCGACGACTTGATCGGTCTCTTTAAATGCAGCGAGTGAACGAGGGAGGAAGAAATGGACATCGTCCGCTTCCAAAAGGTACCCCCCTTTGTTTTTCTTGGTCACCAACGCTTCGATCACAACCGATTCGAAATCTTCTTTGTGAGCATTGATAAATGCGAGCGTTTTCTCTTGCTCAAGCACTTTTTTGTAAGAGATTTTTGGGCGTTCATTGTAGTGACCCATCACCATTACCATAATTTTATCGCCGACGTTAAAAAGAAGATTTCCCTCAGCGTCACGGATTTCATCCAATGAAAGGATCCCTTCGAGTTTTTCACCTACGCCTACCAACGCGCGGTTGTCACTCTCTTGGATCTCTACTACTTCACCTTCTGTAATGCGCGTAGATTCTTGCTCTTTGAAAGATGCCTCTAACATCTCAGCAAAATTTTCTTCTTCGAACGATTCGTTATCGAAAGCCATGCCTATTCCCTTGTAACTAAAAATTGGCTGATTATAGCGAAAAAATGCTTGTTTTGAAATTAGGTTCTTTCATCTAAATGTTCTAAAGTTCTACAACACAATCATCTGTATGCTCATATTTGAGAGACGCAGCATAGAGTTTATATTTCATATCTTCGATAACGATATGATCGATCAGCGCTTTTTTGATAATAAATTTGAGTTTGGTCCGAATCATCGCCAAAGTGGGTGAATTGGTCACTGAAGCGTTTACAAACTCAATAATTTCAGTGTGAAGTTTACGATGATATTCAAACTCCGGAAATCCGATCCGGCTCATATATGCTTCTTCATCATTAAAATGTTCACGCATATAACTGCTGAGCTCTCCTAAAATTGCTCTGAGTTCTTCTTTCGTTGATGTTGCCGAATCAAGCGCCGTAATCCGCCCCACAATATCAAAAAGACGCTGATGTTGCTCGTCTATTGCCGCTATTCCGAGACGATATTCCTCGCTCCATTCCAATCCGTTTACCATAATCACTCTCTTTAGCCTCAGTTACTCATCATTTTTATAGCAGCAACAACATCATCAATGATCCAATCAGGGGTAGAAGCACCTGCACTGATACCGCAAAAAATTTTGCCGCTAAACCACTCTGCCCTCAAGTCATCTTGACTCTCAATATGATGACTCTCCGGACAAAATTCCTGTGCTATAGAGTGAAGCTGTTTCGTATTGGAAGAATTTTTTCCTCCGATAACAATCATGACATCGGCTTTTTGTGCCAAATCACGCACGGCATCTTGGTTATCAAACGTCGCATTACAGATGGTATTAAATACCCGAACTTCTTTATGTTTTGCCATCAGTTTTCCGATGATTTGCTGATATTCTTCAATCTTTCGGGTTGTTTGGGCGACAGTAGCTACTTTTTCACGCAACCGCAATCCCTCGATTTCATCCGCACTGTTAACGACAAAAACATTCCCGATTGCGTAGCTTTTAACCCCTTTGATCTCAGGATGGGACTCATCTCCGAATATCACGATATCATACCCTTGAGCAGACATCTCTTCGCATATCTGCTGTGGCTTCGTTACATAGGGACACGTTGCATCCACG
>DATDUY010000092.1:0-3379 GCA_035290165.1 Sulfuricurvum sp.
ACCCCTTCTGCGACAACGTTCAGGTTTAACGTCTGCCCCATCGCGATAATGGTATTGAGCAAAATCTGCTCATTGGAGCCATCACGCGGAATATCATCCACAAAACTCTTATCGATCTTCAACGAGTCGATAGGGAAATGGCGCAAGTAGGACAAAGAAGAGTATCCGGTACCGAAATCGTCCATACAAATGTGAACACCGAGATTTTTGATCTTCTTCAATACTTCCAACGTCACTTCGAGATATTCGAGCATAACGCTTTCGGTAATTTCGATCGCCAAAAGCTGAGGCTCGATTCCGTTCTCGCGAACGGCATTCTCGATCTCTGTATAGAGGTTAATATTCTGAAACTGTCGTGTCGATACATTACAGGAGATATGGATATCCGTATATCCGCTCTCATTTAATCGTTTAATCGCTCGAACGGTTTCATTTATAACCCATTTGCCCAGCTTTAAAATAAATCCCGTATTCTCAGCGATATAAATAAAATGATTAGGTGGAATTAGCCCTTTCTCATAATGGTTCCATCGGATCAGCGCTTCTGCACCAAGGATCTTCCCGCTCTCGATATGGATTTTGGGCTGATAGTACAATTCAAACTCGTGTGCATTAAAAGCGCGATGCATATCATTGGCGATATTCACCTCTTCGTGCACTTTGGCATTCAACGTCGCGGTGAAAAAGCTAAACTGATCTCTCCCCTCTGTTTTGGCTTTGTACATGGCGATATCCGCAAATTTCATCAGCTCATTGATCTCTTTGGAATCATCCGGATAGATAGCGACTCCGATGCTGGTTGAGAGACGGAGGAAATGGCTTTGTATATTCCACTCTTTATGAAACATATCGAGGATTTTAGAGATGACCGGTTCTATCGCCCCTGTATCGCTAAAATCATTCAAGATGATAATGAACTCATCTCCGCCGATCCGTGAGACGATGTCGTTTTCGCGAATAATAGATTTTAATTTGCGTGCAACCGCTTTTAAAAGGGCATCTCCGACATTATGTCCGAGGGTATCGTTGATATTTTTAAAATGGTCCAAATCTAAAAACAGCACCGCGAATTTATGCTCGTATCGGTTGGCATTCGCCACCATAAGTTTAAGCTGCGTGTAGAGGTTGTGGCGGTTCGGCAAACCGGTCAGTGAGTCATGGAGAGAGGTAAAACTAAGCTCCTCATTAAGCCCCAGTACCTGATTTTCAGAACGATTCAATTCTACACCGTATTCAATCTGAAATTTTACGATATACCCGACCACCAATGTTTCAGCGATGACAAAAATACCATGCAAAAAAACGATATCCATTCCGCATCCGTAGTTAAAAACCATGACCGGCATTCCGAAAAGAGAGACTTCAGATAATTGTAACACATTGAAAACAGCGTGGTGAAGAATCGTTGTAACGGCAGCTACAAAAATCGGAACGATATCTTTATAGAGTGAAAGGATCGCCAACGCAATAAAAACGTGGAAATGCATCTCGATTCGACCGAGATGCTGTTGAATGTAGATTAGAGAGAAAAGCATCATCCCTACCCCTACCAGAGCACGCATAACTTGCGTCCCCTTGAACATACGGTATGCAAACAGCAAAACAAGGGTAATCAGCCCTCCCCCCACAAACCCATAGAGGTAGGTTCCGTAGCTTATCGACGTAATGAAGGTGGCAATAATCCACTGCATCACAATCAGTACCAACATGACTTTGTCGGCTCGCAAAAAATGGTCGTTAAAATTTTTCTGGGCGAATTCAGGTACTTTAGGCAATCGGAATAAATTTCCCAACGTTGTATAACTCACTCTTTTTCCTTTTGCAGCAGAGAAATATCCTTAATGAGCACTTCACGATTCAAAGGATGCATAGTGTAAATAGATTTTAATACCAGTGTACCATTTTTCTCACGCTTTACTAAATATAAATTATCACTATGATCTATCTCTCCTGAGAGAGTCAGATTTTTCGAGAAAAAGACACCCAGCTCTCTATCGATATTCATCAGCTCTTTTTGAGGTAAATAAACCCCTCTAAAATTCGGATTAAATGACTTGGCAAATATGTCGGGCTGGTGAGGTTCCAGTTCCGGCATGAGATTGATGAAGTTAACGCCTACCTCACTTTGGTAGGGTTTAAACGGTTTCGAATCGTACAGATCATCCAACTGCTCCAAAATCGGAGTACATACCTTGACACATCCAACATATCCGAAAAATACCAGTATCAAATCCTTATCTGAACTGCGCAGATATGAGGTATTTATCTTCTTGTTAACCTCTATTTTACCGCTCGATTGTGTAGCAAACAAAAGAGATTGCGCCAACGGCAGTATAAAAATTAACAAGATAAATAAAAAAACGGCCAGCACTATTTTTTTATTCATCGAAATCATCACTTGTGTTTACTCTCTCTTTTATTCTCAATAGTTCACTTGAACACTCTTCAAGCTCAGTTTTTAATTTTTCCAACTGATCGTTTTTTTGAACCGCTATAAAAAAGACGATCACCATAAAGAGCAAAAAGAAGATAAAAAAGATAAAAACAGCATTTAATATCATCTCTTGATACTGTTCAAAAAAAGTTTTATTTTCATGCAAAATAATCGCATTACGCGCCGAATATTCCGAAAGGATCAACCGCGATTCAAGCAATGAGCGACGGTCAAACATATAGGTATTGGGACTTTTGAGCAGTGGGTGAATGTTTCTCAAAGGTTCACCTTTGAAATGACGCATCATGAGTTCTGCCGCACGTTCTCCCTGAAGTTTCCCGCTGGTAACATATCCGCCGATAACCCCTCCGAATACATAGGCATCTTCCATACTGCATAGAATAAGATTTTTGTTTTGTTTTAATCGCGCAATCGACTCTTGCAACGTTAGATTTCGTCCGCTTGCATCGCTTAAGCCTCCGATTGTGGTCAATAAAACAAACGATTTGCCCGTATTCGGGAGTTTTGCCATAATTTCGTCGATTCGGGATGATGCAATAAAATGAAATGTATGTTTGGGATATTTATGGATATGAGACTTGATATCCGTTTCAATTGAACGGTAGGTCGTTGAGTTATCTCCTACAATCCATATATCTCGGGTTTGAGGAGAGAATTGACGTATTAATTCAATATTGGGGACAATATCTTTGGTTTCATAGACCCCTGAATATTTGTGTGGATTAAGCGAACGCGATAGAGTAACATCATTGACGCCGGAGAAAAAAAGAGGAACATCCGAAAATAACGATCCGCTATGATGTACAAAAAACTTTAATGCATTATCATCGGTGATATAAATCGCATCGGGGTGGTAATTCTCAAATCTTTTCTGTAAATAGGCTATAAAAAAGGTTTGATATTCTTGCGAGAATTTTAACCGTT
>DATDUY010000093.1:0-2720 GCA_035290165.1 Sulfuricurvum sp.
CGTAGCCCCCTCCTCTATTGCTTTAAGATGAATTGCCAACGTTCCTGCCAAGCGCTCATCACTCTCTGAGGGAGAAATGGCATTGATCATCGATTTGCGGCTTGCCCCGACCATCAGTTTTTTACCTAAACGGAGAAAATGGCTTTGATGGGTGATTAAGAGACAATTTTCTTCCAATCGCTTCCCAAAACCGATCCCGCAATCGAGAATCATATTTTTGATACCGAAACTCTCCCCTTTTTCGATACGTTCACGAAAAAAATGCTCCACATCGCTGATAACTGAAGAGTAACTCGGATTTTCCTGCATTGTCTGCGGAGTCCCTTGCATATGCATAATCACTGCCGTAGCACCGTAACTACCGCACAGTCGTGCGACCTCATCATTCGCCAGTCCCGTAATATCATTGACAATATGAAATCCTCTCTCAAGGGCATAATGGACGACACTAGGTTCATAACTGTCCAAACTGAGCTTTGTCTTCTCATAGAAACGCTGTTCATACAACGTTTCTATGATAGGAGCTACGCGTGAAAGTTCTTCTTCCGCACTGACTCTCATACTTCCCGGACGGCTCGACACCCCCCCTATATCGATTATATCGGCACCCTCGCTAATCATCGTCTCTATTCTCTGTATCGCATTGGAACCTTGAAATCGGCTGGCATGATAAAAACTGTCATCGTTTGCGTTAAGGATACCCATAAGGGAGATGTTCTCATCGCGTTTGAGATGGCAAAAACTCTCCAATTCAACAGAGAGCTCTTTTAGTCCAAACGGCTGGGCTTTCTCTTTTTTCGCCAAGAGCTGCAATTGACGCTCGGTCGCGATCAACAATACATCGACACGGGGGATCGAGGCGGTAACCGTCCCTCTGGGAACCGCAACATCGGCACCGATGCTGAGGGCGTCTTGTTTGAGGATATTGGCGGCACCGACGTGCAAATCACGGATACGAATCAGATGCAACTTTCCTTTATCTTCCAAAATAGAGACGCCGCTGCTATCAACACCGAGAGCTTTCAGTTCACGATGCAGATCGATGGTATTGGAGAGTTTTTCAACGAGCACGTTTGACCTCTTTGAGAAAATTCATCAATACCATAACCAAAACACTCTGAAATCGGCTGTTAAGCTCGATCAGACGGAGCGCTTTCTCAAAGCTTTCGAGCTGTGTTGTCGAGAGGGGGAGTTTTTCCACATAGAGTGCCTGATGCATCAACTGCTCAATCAACCCCTTTGCCTCATGCTTTTTGAGACGATCATGCGCTTTTACAAAGGTAAAAAGTCCCGAGAGGTCAAGTGTTTTCAAGGTTATCGGAAGTGTCTCGTGAGTGAGAGGATGATGCTCTTGCGTGAGGTTCAACCGTGAGCGAACAGTGGGGAGAAAGGTGCTTTTGTTCGGGGCAAGGAGGATAAAAACGATATTTCTAGGAGGCTCTTCGAGAATTTTCAAGAGGGCATTTTGTGCCGGAACCGTGAAACTTTTGGCTCCGAGAATCAGGGTTTTCGTATTCTCTTCGCTTTTGTACGCTTCGCTGATCACCTCTTTGGCATCTTCGATTTTAAAATCATCCCGAATAAAGGTAACACAACGAAGCGGTCGTCGGAACTCTTCAATCTCTCGGACTCTCTCCTCAATCTCTGTGGTGATAAGAATACCGCCCCGTTCATTCTCGAACATTGATCTCCCCGAACAATACCGCACTGAGCGTTTTATCAAACAGACGGAAAAGCTGCAGCAGCTTGATATCAATGAGAGGATCGTGAGAGCGGAGGACTAAAGCATTTTGGAACCGCTCGTCCATAATCCATAACAAAGAGTGGGCGGTACGTTTCGCAATATCGGCGCGGCGATCATCACCGCGACCCACATACCAAAAGAAGTAGTCCCCTTTAAAAGCGATATCAAGCATATCACTGAGCATATCAATCGATTCTCCGCCGCTGATATACTCATAATGGGGGTAAAGGGAGTCGATACAGACGATGGGAATCATCGGACGATCTTGGGAACGTTTGTTGAGGGATAGCGTAATATAGTGGGCTAACCATTTGCGATCGTGGTCAGTGATAAGGACAACTGTTTTTCCCCCCATCATCTGATCCATGGCATTAGCAATTGCAGGGGTCCATTCGAAACGCTGTTCCTCGAACCAGCTCATCGAAGCCCCTTCGGAGCGAATCGATTCTAATGTCCATTGATCAAATTGGCGCACTTACTGATCCAATGCGTACGCGCTGTGGAGTGAGCGTACGGAGAGCTCCGCATATTTTTCATCGATCACCATAGAGACTTTGATCTCGGATGTAGAGATCATCATAATGTTGATATTCTCATGCGCCATCGTTTGGAACGCTTTCGCCGCAACACCCGTATGGGATTTCATCCCGACACCGACGATGGAGACTTTACAGATATTTTCATCGTACGATGATTCACTGATCTCATCGGCAGCGATAAAGGTCTCAACGACCGCTTTAGCATCCAAAAGTTCCGTTTTAGGGACAGTGTAATCAAGGTTGGTTTTACCGTCATGTCCTGAGGTTTGAATAATCATATCGATATTTACACTGTTATCGGCCAAACGGGTAAAGATGTCCGAAGCAATTCCGGGGCGATCGATCACTCCGCTGAGTGATACGCGTGCTTGGTTTTTATCGAGTGCGATTCCGCTAACAAGTGGTTTTTCCATAATATTCTCTTCCTTTGTAATAAG
>DATDUY010000094.1:0-11446 GCA_035290165.1 Sulfuricurvum sp.
AAGAGGCTACCAACGTATCATTGACCGCTACGGCACAGTTTTCAAGCCACTGTGCCATTTCACTATCTTGTTTCAATGCCTCGGCAACATCACGCAATGTTGAAGCTTCCAACGTTAACGGAGCCTTTTGAATCGGTCCTAAAAATTCGATTGTCACCATGACAATTCCCCTTATTGGGTAGTTTTATTGGAGAAAATTATAGCGAAAGAGAACTAACAGTGCCTTGTCAGGGATCAATTAGTATAATGACTTTTATTTTTGAAGAGGAGAAGTTTTGATTTTCGGAAAAATAGATTTTTTAAATCTCCTCCCGTTTCATGTATTTATCAAAAGCTACGCCCGAAGCACCCGATTTCACCAAAGCCTCCATTATCACAAAGGGGTTCCCTCCGCTCTCAACCGTGAATTTGCCATGCGCCGGATTGATGCGGCGTTTATCTCTAGTATTACCGCCAAAAATTGCAGACACTTCGGAGTCGGGATCGTCGCACAGCGCGAAGTACTCAGCGTCCTCTCCCTCCCCAACGCCGATAAAGCCGACGCCGATTCGGCAACTTCCAATCTCCTCTCCAAAATACTCGATGTTCATGGAGAGGTATTAATCGGGGATAAAGCGCTCCGATACTACTACAGCGGAGGGGAACATATCGATCTGGGAGGGCTCTGGCATGAGCAAACAAAATTGCCGTTTGTTTTTGCCCTCCTCTGTACCCATAATCACACCGATGAACTTCGCCGGCTCAGCCGCGCGTTTGTTTCCAAAAAGGTGAAAATTCCCTATTACATACTGATGGAAGCTTCCCGCCGAAGCGGACTTAGCCCTGCACAAATCACCCATTATCTAAAGTTTATCAGTTACAAAGTAGGGGTGAAAGAGGAGAGAGGATATAAGCGGTTTGTGGGAGAATCGAAAAAGAGGGGGTTAAATCCCTCCCTTTCAAAGATTAGGTATTAGTGATTTAACAGTGCCTCAATCCGTGCCAATGTCTCATCGACTCCGATAATCGCCATAACACTGTCAAGTCCCGGACCAGAGAGTTTCCCCATCAACGCAACCCGTAACGGCTGACCTATTTTCCCGAATCCGATTTCGAGCTGTGCCACAACGGATTCCATCACATGGTGATAATCGCTCGGCAAATGAAGTTCACCGCCGTTTTTAAGTGCTTGGGCAAACGCTTCTAAGATCGCTTTGCTCTCCTCTTTGTACCCTTTTTTCAGTGCCGCTTCATCAAAGCCCTCAGGGCGAACCAAAATCTCATTGATCAGCGTTGCCATCTCGACCAAGGTTTTTGCACGCTCTTTTAGCGCATCGAGTAAAATTTCCCGTTTATCGTGGCTTACCAGCATCACCCCGTGAAATTCCAAGAGTTCGCAAAGTTTGTCGTTGGACATATTTTTAATATAGTGGCTGTTGAGCCAGTCAAGTTTCTCGACGTTGTAAACCGAAGCGGAACGGTTAATATCGCTCGGATCGAACAGCTCCAGCATCTCTGCCATCGAAAAAATCTCCTGATCCCCATGACTCCATCCCAAACGGACGAGGAAATTGAGCAACGCTTCGGGAGTATATCCCATCTCTTTGTACATCATCACATCGGTCGCACCGTCACGTTTCGAGAGTTTTTTACCCTCGTGATTGTGGATCATCGGTACATGGAAAAAGCGGGGGATTGCAAAGCCCAGTGCATCATAGACCACGATCTGTTTTGGGGTATTGGAGAGGTGATCGTCTCCGCGGATAACATCGGTAACCCCCATCAGGGCATCATCAACGGCTACCACGAAATTATAAGTCGGGGTACCGTCAGAGCGGGCAATGATAAAATCATCTAGGATATCAGCTACATTGAAAACGATATCCCCTTTTACCCCATCGTGCACCGTAATAGAACCCTCCAATGGCGCTTTGATACGGATAACCGCTTCACGCCCCTCAGGAGCAACTCCCGTAAAATCACGATACCGATTGTCGTATTTGGCTCTCTCTTTTCGAGCTGTTTGCTCCTCGCGAAGGGCATCGAGTTCCTCTTTGGACATATAGCATTTGTACGCCTTCCCCTCATCGAGGAGCTTTTGGGCATACTCTTGATAGATTGCCAAACGAGACGATTGATATTCGATTACGCCGTCATGTTCCAATCCTACCCATTTAAACGCTTCGACAATCGCAAGGGCTGCGGCTTCATCGTTACGGCTAAAATCGGTATCCTCGATGCGAAGTAAAAATTTTCCATTGTTGCGGCGTGCCCACAGATAACTAAGGAGTGCCGTGCGTAATCCGCCGATATGAAGATATCCCGTAGGGCTAGGGGCAAATCTGGTTACTACCATCATAAAATCCTTCTTGGATGCAATTGCGCAATTTTAGTTAAGGCTATGTTAAAAGCGGGTAAAATAGAAAACTTTAGACTCAGGAGCATAAATGCGTTCTCTTACACTTTCGGTCGTTTTATCCACTTTTTTATGGGGCGCTCCTATCGGCGGAGTCGCCGTACTGGTTAAAAACACCCCTATCACCTTGTTTGAAGTGCAGCAAGAGATGAAACAAAGCGGTACAAGTGCCAAACAAAGTGCTGACACGTTGATCCGTAAAAAACTCGAACAGCTTGAAGCACAGGAGAAAAAGATTGCCGTTACCTCTACTGAGATCAACGAAGAGCTAGCACGTATGGCAGCTCAAAATAACCTTTCCTTAGAGCAGTTTTTAAACGCGATGCAAACTGTTCGCGGATTGAGTGAAAAAGATCTGAAAGGCTAAGTGGAAGAGACGATTAAAGGGCAAAAGCTTTACTCTGCCATTGCATTTTCTAAAATGGGACAACCGACAGCAGAAGAAGAAAACGAGTACTATCAGCTCCATTTGGATGAATTTTCACGCCCTGAGAGTTTTGATGTAACTACCTATGTTTCTACTTCCCAAGAGGCACTGGCGATGCAAATCGGTGATCCGATGCGTCATATCGAAAACATTCAGACCAAAGAGGAAAACATCCCTTTCGGAAAAATAAACCCTCAACTCGCACAAATCCTCAACAAGATTCCGGAAGGGAGTTTCAGTGCAATCCTTCCCAACGGTCAAAACGGTTTTATCTCTTTTTATATGCGGGATAAGCAAAACGTAGTAACGGAGAATATTGATGCAGTACGCCCTCAAATTGCCAATGCAATTATCGGTGAAAAACGAAATCAAGTTCTAAACGATTATTTTACCCGTCTTAGACTCAGTGCGGATATCAAAGTTTTACGTCTTCCGTAATTAACAGGGTGGCTTTTTTAAGCCACCACATCATTTAAGACATCAAACAATTCTACACTTGCTTTCTCTGCGGCTTCAAAATATTCTTCAATCGCTTTTGCATGTCGAATCGGATCATCACCCAACAACTGAATCGCTTTTTTCACCGCTTCATGAACCTTTTTATGCGGCTCTGCTATTTTTGCATAGGCAGGATGCGAAGCAAATACCGATTTACCATCGCCGTTCTCATACCATTTTCCGAGTGCGCATGTGTGATGATCACTGAACTCATGGTCTACTTTTCCTTCAAAACCTGCAGAATAAGCATTATTTTTGAAAATCATATGGTCAATTTTTGCCATATTGGTAAATATTTTATGGCTTATCGCTTCAGTGTCTTCTTTAATCTGTTCAACATTTTGAATCAACTGAGACATGACAGTTTTAAATTGATCGAGTTTTTGGGATGAATCAAGAGCATACTCTTCAACCCGTTCACTATTTTCCAGCATCCCCACCGAATTTTGTTTAAGGACACTAATATTCGCTTCCACCTCACTGGTCGCTTTTTGCGTTCGTTCAGCAAGCTTTCGTACTTCATCGGCAACAACGGCAAACCCTCGCCCGTGTTCACCTGCCCGGGCGGCTTCAATCGCTGCATTAAGGGCAAGAAGGTTTGTTTGATCCGATATGTCTTTAATTAATGTAATGACGTTTGAAATTTCACTTACATTATGATTGAGTTGCTCCGAATTTGCCCTTGAGTCGTTAATCATTTCGGTAATTTTAGACATGCTCGACATAATCTCATCCGTTTGACTGCTCACACTGTCAACGACGTCTCCCGTATCATGATTGAGCGTATTCACTTCATGGAGGTTTTTAATATTGCTCTCCAGTGAATTTCTAAGATTCCCTGCATTGTGAATGGAGCCTTGAATCATCTGGCGTGCAAGGATCAAAGACATCTCATTTTGCGCTACTTGTTCTTCTATTTTCTCTTTTGCCAAACACGCTTCTGCTGCTTTTTCCTGCGATTCAATAGAAATTTTTTCTACTTTTTCAATAAATACATTAAAGCTCATCGCCGCTTTACCGATTTCATCGCTTGATGAGACTTTTAACCGTTTGCTTAAATCAGCATCACCGCTAGCTAACTCTTGGGCAATAGCATCGAGATTTTCAATCGGTTCCGTTACCGCACGACGAACGATAATAATGAGTAATATAAGAATTACGGCGTCCATTACGGTCATAATAACGACTTGTCGCAACAATGAATCTTCTGACTGATTAATCAAATTCTCTACCGTTTCAAGTTTTTTGGCTGAGAAGGCGTATCCAACGGCCTCTCCAGAGAAATCTTTGATGACAATAGGATTAATATAATAGCTCTCCGTCGTAAAAGAACCCGCTTTAGGATCAAATTCAGCACTCCTAAGCTCTGCCAAAAATCCCTTATCAACGATATCTTCTTTTACAGCAAGGGTAAAATTTTTGCCGATTTTAGGGGCATCATGAAGTTCAAGCGCATGCTCTAAAAAACGGTTATCAAGCGCTATGACGATTTCCGTTCCGAAATTCTTTCGCAAGTCTGTAATCACCGAATTAAGACCCTGCATAAACTCAACCGAACCCGCATATTCTCCACCCGAAATAATAGGAGCAATACCGCGAAGTTCTAATCCGCCGACACCCACTTCAATAGCTACCAACGGTTTTTTGGTCTCTTTAACCATTAAGATAGTTTTGCGGAAACTGCTCAGGTCATCACCGTACTTCTCCGGCTTCCAAACACGAATAAAGCTATGGACATTTTTGTCATGGACATGAATTTTGACATTGCCGAATTTGGTATGTTCTTTATACTCATTCGAAAGTGATTTAAGACTTTTTAATGTCCCTTCGCGGTCATTATTAATAAGCCCGTTGACCACAACACTGTTTTTAGAGATACCGATGGCATTCGTAATTCCGACACTGTTTTTAGCTTCAATCGCCTCTTCAAAAACCGTCGTCATCTCTTGAGATTGACTCGTATAGATATCGTCACGAATTTGATCTACTGACATCCAGTAATTGATCAAAACGACAACAAATCCAATCACAATCGATGCAATCAGAGGAACATGTACTTTTTGTGCAATGGTCATATTTTTCAAACTAGTCCCTTTCAGTAATACTGATTATATTGTAATGGTCACAATATCGTTACTATAAAGTATAATGGGATTTCACTAAGAGAAAATTTAAAGTGAGCGAAGAAAAGGTTAATTACAACGACAATTAGCCGTTGTAATTTTCGAGGTATTTGGTATCGAAGTTATTATTGATAAAATCGGGGTTTTCCATCATTTTCAGATGAAACGGGATCGTTGTTTTAATCCCCGTAATCGTAAATTCACTCAAGGCTCGATGCATACGTGCAATCGCTTCATCACGGTCTTTACCGTATACAATCAGCTTTCCGATCATTGAATCATATGTCGGAGGGACAATGTATCCTCCGTGAGCATGGGTATCGACGCGTACATTTCGCCCGCCCGGTGCGATCCACTGAGTAATTTTCCCCGGACACGGTAAAAATTTAATCGGATCTTCTGCCGTAATTCGGCATTCGATTGAGTGTCCGCTGAGGACAACACTCTCTTGAGCAGGGAGTGCTTCACCCTCGGCTACACGGATCATCATTTCGATCAAATCCAAACCGCTTACCATCTCAGAGACGGTATGTTCTACCTGAAGACGGGTATTCATCTCCATAAAGTAGAACTTTTTATCAGCATCGAGGAGGTACTCAAATGTCCCCGCCCCTTCATACTTGATGTATTTGGTCGCACGAACGGCTGAAGCGTGTAATTCTGCACGAATTTCAGGGGTGAGGGCAACGGCGGGTGATTCTTCGATCAACTTTTGATGACGACGCTGCATCGAACAGTCACGCTCTCCGATGTGAAGAACATTTCCATGACTGTCCGCGATCACCTGCACTTCGATATGACGGGGATTTTTAATGAATTTTTCCATATAAATCGTACCGTCACCGAATGCACCGATCGCTTCCGCTTCCGCCGCTAAAAATGCGTTTTCAATATAGCTCTCTTCTTCGACAACACGCATTCCGCGTCCGCCTCCGCCGGCTGCCGCTTTCAGGATAACCGGATAACCGACCTCTTTGGCACGCACTTTTGCCTCTGCTATATCTTTGATTGCGCCGTCCGAACCCGGAACAACAGGAACGCCGGCTTCAATCATCACGTCTTTCGCTTTTGATTTATCCGACATCAACACCATAACTTCCGGAGTAGGACCTATAAATTTGATTCCATGATGAGTACAGATCTCAACAAAATGTTGATTTTCGGACAAAAATCCGTACCCCGGAAATACCGCATCACATCCGCTGATTTCACATGCGGCAATGATGGCAGGAATATTAAGGTAACTTTGTGAACTTGGAGCCCCGCCGATACAAATCGCTGCATCCGCCAATTTCAGATACGAAGCCTCTTTATCCGCAGTTGAGTAGACCGCTACCGCCTCTTTTCCCATCTCTTTAATCGTACGAATAGCACGAAGCGCAATCTCGCCGCGATTTGCGACTAAAATACGTTTGATTTCCGCCATGATTAGAGCTTCTCGACAGCGAATAACGGCATATCGTACTCAACAGCCTGAGAATCGGATACAAGTATGCTCACAATTTTACAATCAAACTCCGCTTCAAGTTCATTCATGATTTTCATCGCTTCAAGTACCGCAATGACTTGCCCTTTTTTCACACGATCGCCTACTTGGACGAACGGAGCTGAGTCAGGAGAAGGG
Source organism: Sulfuricurvum sp. (assembly GCA_035290165.1). GTDB lineage: Bacteria > Campylobacterota > Campylobacteria > Campylobacterales > Sulfurimonadaceae > Sulfuricurvum. The sequence continues at coordinate 7,068 of DATDUY010000094.1, forward strand.
GATGCATAAAATGTCCCAACCATAGGAGAAACGATCATGTCGCCGGTATGTACAGGGGCAGAAGATGCTGTTTCCGTTGCTGCGACTGCTGCAACCGGAGCTGCTGAAACTGCTACGGGAGCTGCCATAATCGGTGCTGCAACAACACCGATATTTTTTTCAAGTTCAATCGAAAAAGCGTCTTGAGTAATTTTTAATTTTGAAAGAGTACTCGCGTCAAACTCTTGCAAAAGTGCTTTGATTTGTTTCATATCCATCGGAAAATGCTCCTAAAAGTAGGTTAATAGATGTGTTATACTACCATAAATAAAATTAACAACGGATAGAAGATGGGTCTCAAAAGCGACGGATGGATTAGAGAAAAGGCATTAAATGAGGGGATGATATCCCCATTTTGCGAAGATCAAGTGGGAGTTGGGGTCGTTAGTTACGGTCTTAGTTCATACGGTTACGATATTCGTGTTACCAATGAATTTAAGATTTTCACCAATCTCAATTCGACGGTTGTCGATCCGAAACACTTCGACGATATGAATGTTGTTGATTTTGTCGGGGATGTCTGTATTGTTCCGCCAAACTCGTTTGCACTGGCACGGACGGTGGAGTATTTTAAAATTCCTCGCGATGTGTTAGCCATCTGTTTGGGGAAATCGACCTATGCGAGGTGCGGTATCATCGTCAACGTCACCCCGTTTGAACCGGAGTTCGAAGGGCACATCACCATCGAGATTTCTAACACTACTCCCCTCCCGGCAAAAATTTACGCTAATGAGGGGATAGCGCAAGTCCTCTTTTTACAAGGGGACGAGATGTGCGAAACCAGTTATAAAGATAAAAGCGGAAAGTATCAAGGACAAGAGGGGATCACCCTTCCACGGATTTTAAATTAACTAGTGGTACAATTCCGACAAATTTCCACGCAAGGACACCTGAATGTTACACGAATACCGCGATGTAATCACCCATATAAAACAAAATGATGCGGCAAATGCCCATTTTTTGAAAATTTTTGATCATCACAACGATCTTGACAACCAAATCACAAAAGCTGAAAACGGTGAAGTTCCGATGTCTGATCTTGAGCTTGAAAAACTCAAAAAAGAGAAATTATTACTCAAAGACGAAGCCTATGCCTTGGTTATCGAATACAAAAAAGAGCATAACCTCTAAGTATCCCCTTCTTGCCTCTTCGAGGCAGATTTTTTCTTCTTAACTATACTTCTCCTAAATTTACTTTTTAGCTTTAAATAGATACGATTTATTTTTCTTGACTTTATCCCTTGAGGTACACAATGACAACTTCATATAACGCCTTAGCTGATTTTGGACGAGCTTTGCTCAAGCGTCCGACACTCTCCGAAGGTCTTCCGATGATATCCGAGTATGCCAAACAAGTCAGCGGGGCGGAACGTTGTTCAATTTTTATCTATAACCCGAAAATTCAAATGCTCTGGACCACTTTGGCGGACGGAATTGAGAAAATTATGGTTCATCAGGATGACGGTATAGTAGGAAGTACCCTCAAAGAAGGAAAACCCATCTTAGTCAACAACCCCTATGAAGATGAGCGTTTTTTACATACTATTGACAACAAAACCGGCTTTGTAACCAAAAACATTGCTTCTATACCTATCTTTGATTCCAACCGTCGAATCATCGGCGTTTTTCAACTTCTGAATAAACCGGAAGATTTTTCATCGGAAGATGCTAAATTTATGATCTTTTTTGCCCACTATATAAGCGGTTATATCGAGTTGGCAATGCTCTATGACGATCAAGCAACATTACTTGCAAAGGGGATAGAATGAGTTTAGAAATTTACAAACGAATCGCCGATTTCGGTAAAAAACTGACCGCACTTGATCGTATAGAAGAGGCGCTTCCTACCATTTCCGAAGAGGCTAAAGCGATTGTGAATGCAGAACGGTGCTCTATTTTTATGGTCGATACGCAAGGGGAAATGCTTTGGACGAAACTGAGTGACGGGATCGGTCGTATCGCCATCGGTATTGATTCGGGAATCGTCGGAGACACCGTTCATAAAAAAACAGCGCAACTCGTCAATAATCCGTATGAAGATAGCCGTTTTTTAGCCAAAATCGATGAAAAAAGCGGTTTTGTAACCCGTAATATCCTCGCAATCCCCATCTTCAACTCTCGTCAAGAGGTGATCGGCGTCATTCAACTGCTCAACAAATATCACGGTGATTTTGATGAGAAAGATGAAGGAATTATGAGCTTTTTTGCTAACTATGTCAGCGGAACGTTGGAATTGGCATTATTATTGGAAAAGAAATAAAATTATAGAAGTTCTCTGTTAATCCAATGGCTCAGGACATAGAGTCCCCATACATGTTGTTTAAATTTCCCTCGGTGGGCTAACTCTAAATACTCTTCGATCACTTCGGGATAAAACAATCCCGTCTTCTCATTCACTTCCCGTATCAGTTCAAGGCGACCTGAAGCAATCAGCCACTCCATATAGGGATTGGCGAACCCTTTTTTCTTCCGATCGATAATCTCATCGCTGAGATAATTTCGGGCAATCTGCTTGAGGAGAGTTTTTGTCTCCCCACTACCGATACGCAGAGCGGGGTCAACAGAGAGCACCGTTTCGGCTAGGCGATGATCCAAAAACGGGGTACGCGCTTCGATGGTATGCGCCATCGACACCCGATCCAGTTTACTCAGAAAATGTTCTCCAACAAAGAGTTTCAAGTCGATCATGCTGTACCACAGACTCGGATCAGAGTGTCCGCTTTGCTCAAATTCATCTCGATATTTTTGTAAAAATCGGAGTGATTCGTTATCCCGAACATTACGCCTCAACAGTTTGTTTTGCTGTAAATCGGTAAATTTTTCCCCTGAGGAGCGAAATAACAATGTCTCATCAAATACCCGTTTGTACCACTCCCATTCGCGGTTCATCGAAAAATGGCTGTGAAAATATTTTTTGAGCCAATTTTTATGATGCAGATCAGCCGCTTTTTCGATATCAAGGTACTCAAAATATTGCCGATATCCTAAAAAAAGCTCATCTGAACCCTCGCCGCTGAGGACGACTTTGTACCCTTGCGAACCGATTTTTTTCATCAACAAATACAGGGGTAATGCGGCGGGGTCATTGAGCGGTTCGTCCATGTGAATCAGCAAATCATCTAAATGCTCATCAAAATCGTTTTGCGAGATAATGACTTCAGTATGATCTAATCCCAAATACTTTGCGGTTATTGCCGCGTTTGCACGCTCATCATAGGCACCGTATTCGTTATACCCTAGGGTAAAGACGGGGAGTTTTTTTCCCTGAGCTGAAGCTATCGCGCAAATCATCGCACTGTCCAATCCCCCCGAAAGAAGCGCGGCCATCGGTGCTTCGGTATCGAGCCTCATCGAAACAGAGCGATGCAGCTCCTCTTCAATCCGCCGCAATGCTTCATCTCTGTCCGTTATAGCCGAAGATGGCGTATTCAGTACTTCGTAATACCGATGCTTGGTGAATTTTTCCTGCTCAAAACAAAGCCACTCTCCCGATTCCAATTTTTCAATCCCCTCATAAAACGTATGGGGCGGAGTCGGTGCCAAAAAGGAGAGATAGGAGTGGAGGGCCTCATCGTTCATTCGCACCGAAGATAAAAACGGTTTGATTGCTTTGATCTCTGACGCAAAAATAAACGCTTCTTTACCCTGATGATAAAAAAGAGGCTTCTTCCCGAATCGATCCCGTACGAGATAACATTTATCCCCATCTATCAGAGCAAAAGCAAACATCCCCTCTAACTGTTCAACGCACCCTATTCCCCAAGCTTCATACGCCGCCAGTATCACTTCGGTATCACTGCTTGTTTCCCATAGTCGAGCACCCAACCGTTCACGCAGTGCCGTATGATTGTAAATCTCACCGTTAAAGCTGATCACTATTTTGCCACGCTTCATCGGTTGATGAGATCTGTGGTGGGCGTCGGTGATTGAGAGGCGCTGATGGGCTAAAAAAAGTCGTTCCTCCTCAACAATTCCGCAATGATCCCGTCCACGGTGAGCTAAGCTCTTTAGCGCTTCGCGTGCTTTCGAAGGGGAGTACTCACCGATTATTCCAAACAGACCGCACACGGGAAACCTTTTTTTCGCAATTATACGCTATTGCGGCCTAACTCAAGAGACGAAAATATTTGACTCAGTTTAAATATCTTATAATCGCTTTATTAGTATTACCCTAAAATATAGTAAGGAAATAACCATTTATGTATCTATTCACCTCCGAAGTGGTCTCTCCCGGGCATCCCGATAAATGCGCCGATATCATCGCCGACAGCATCGTCGATCGTCTTATCATCGGTGATCCGAAAAGCCGTGTTGCAAGCGAAGTGTTTGTTGCAGGGAAA
>DATDUY010000095.1:0-5918 GCA_035290165.1 Sulfuricurvum sp.
GCCGCTTCTTCTTTTTTATTTGGATTTTTGGCACTCAGATCAAACGTGCTTTGGTCTATATCACGGACATCGATACTCCACGAGTGCTTAGAGTCTCCGAACGACTTTTGAAGCTCCATAAACTCCGCCAAATCTTTCTCATTGAGGGCGTTCGTTTTCCCCAAGTTTCGATCCAAGTTCAACTGATAAAACCACACCTTACGGGTCGGAGCACCATTTTCAAAAAACAAAACGACGGTTTTAACCCCTGCCCCCGTAAACGTCCCACCCGGAAGATCGAGGACACTGTGAAGATTGCACTCTTCGAGGAGCTTTTTACGCAGTGCGATAGAGGCGTTGTCGGTGTTGCTCAAAAAGGTGTTTTTGATAACGACCCCCGCTTTGCCCCCAGCTCGCAGAATCTTGATGAAATGTTGTAAAAACAGCGATGCCGTCTCCCCCGTCTTGATCGGGAAGTTTTGCTGTACTTCGGCGCGCTCTTTTCCTCCGAAAGGGGGGTTGGCGAGTACGACGTCGTAGCGGTCTTTTTCTTGGATGTCGTCGAGGTTGATTGCCAGTGTGTTGGTGTGGACGATGTTCGGGGCTTCGATCCCGTGGAGAATCATGTTCATCGTTCCGATGATGTAGGCGAGCGATTTTTTCTCTTTGCCGTAGAAGGTCGTTTTTTGGAGGGTGAGCGTATCGCTCGTGGTGAGTTTCTTGCTGTGTTTGAGATATTCGAACGCTTCAACCAAGAATCCCGCACTCCCTACCGCACCGTCGTAGATTTTTTGCCCGATTTCAGGGGCGACGACGCGAACGATGGTTTTGATGAGGGGACGTGGGGTGTAGTATTCGCCGCCGTTGCGTCCGGCGTTCCCCATGTTTTTGATCTTGTCCTCATAGAGGTGGCTCATCTCGTGTTTTTCGGCATGGGTGCGGAAACGTAGCTCGTCGATACGGTTAATCACTTCACGGAGGTTATAGCCGCTTTGTACGCGGTTTTTGAGTTCGTGAAATATCTCACCGATCTTGTACTCGATGGTGTCGGCACTCTCGGCATCGGCTTTGAACTTTTTGAGATAGGGGAAGAGTTTATGATCGACGAACTCTTTGAGATCATCCCCCGTAAGAGCGGTATGATGGTCGAGTTTGCCGTCTAAGCCTTTGGGGGCAGCCCATGTGTTCCATTGGAATTCGGTAGATAGGATTGGAGTGTAATTTTTCCCTCTCAATGCGGCGGCAGTTGCCTTCTCTTTTTCCAAATCGTCGAGGTATTTGAGAAACAACACCCATGAGGTCTGCTCGACGTAATCGAGTTCGCTCCCGCATCCGGCGTCTTTGTGTAGAATATCGTCTATATTTTTAAAAGTTTGTTCAAACATGAGTAAGCATATCCCTATGGAAATTGCGCGTATTATACGGTAATATTCCATCTATGCAAAAGATTAACTGCCATCGATGTACCTACTATTTTGTTACATGGGAAGCCCATCAGCCACACGGCTGCAAAGCGTACGGTTTTAAAGCAAAGATGATCCCCTCAATGGTCGTTCAAAGTTCCAGCGGGAAACCGTGTAGTTTTTTTCAACCTAAGCAGCGCGCTTCCAACTGATTTTTTTTCCGAACCCCAAGGTGTTATCGGTCATTTTGATCTCATTGAGGCGTATAACCCATAATGTCGGGTTCATAATCCGCGCATACGGGAACGCTTCGAAATAAAGTTTATGCGCTTTTTTTTCCGCTTTATCCATTACCCCGACAAACTGTATCCCCTGTATTTTCCCCACCGTTTTGGTCTCCAGCGCTACTGTTCCGGCGACATGGAGATTTTGCGCCACGTTTTTCATATGTTCCGTGCTCTCATCGGAGGCAACGATAAACGATATAGTTTCTGAATCATACGCATAAAACATCGAACAACACCATAACCGCTCCCCCATGCTCGCCAGTGAGAGGAGATGATGCTCGTGTATAAAACGCTCAATTTTATCCATCATTTAAGGCCTTATCCAACTGATCCAACGCATCCATGAGTACCGAAGAAGAGACGGCGAAATTAAGCCTCATAAACCCTGATCCCTCTTTACCAAAACTAAGCCCAGGGCTGAGACCAAGCCCCGCTTTGTGGACAAAAAATTCTCGCAGTTCCCGATCTCCTAAACTCAGTTCTCGACAATCAAGCCATGCCAGATAGGTCGCTTCGGGGGGACGAAATTTGACCTGAGGGTGCTCTGCCACCCACTCCTCAATGAGTTGAGTATTCGATTTTAGATGCTCTAAAAGTTTTTGATGCCACACTCCACCCTCGGCGTAAGCGGTTTCAAACGCTACGTGAGAGAGCGCCGCACCATCGCCGAAATGGAGACGATGTACCTCTTCTTCATAGAGTGTGCGCAATTTATCCGAAGCGATACAAACGGTAGAAATCGAAAACCCTGCCATATTAAATGTTTTTCCCGGTCCCATCAACGTTACCGTATTGTCTAAAAGTTCGTGAGAGAGAGATGCCATCGGAATATGAGCGTGAGGTGAAAAAACGATATCACAATGAATCTCATCACTGATAATCCGAATTCCGTGTTCCAGACATAATTTCCCCAACGCTAAAAGCTCATCGCGACTCCACACCCGTCCGATCGGATTATGGGGGGAGCAGAGCAATAAGAGTTTGGTTTTCGGGGTTATCTGAGAGGCTAAAAGATTAATATCAAAGCGGTATATCCCCTCCTCATCCTGTCTCAACGGATGAAGAATCAAGTGACGATTGTTATCACGCACCATAGTATAAAAAGGGGGATAGACAGGATCCATTACGATCACCTCATCCCCCTCTTCACTCAGCGCTCGAATCGCACACCCGATTGACGCCACCACCGAGGGGGAGTAACTAAGCCATTCACGATGTATCGTAAATCCATGATGCCCCCTCACCCATCGCACCTGCGCTTCATACGCGCTATAGGGCATAATTTCATACCCGAGGATCGGATGATTTAGCCGCTCCTTTACTGCATCGATGACACACGCAGGGGTAGCGATATCCATATCGGCAACCCACATGGGCAGTACCGATTCGGAATGAAACAGTTTTTGCCGAAGGGTATATTTTTCGGCATTTGTCGTACTGCGGTCGATAAACCGAAACTCATCCATACTTTTTTTTCCATTGTGCAAACATTTGCTCGATTCGCTCATATTTTAGTGTTTCGTTTTCACCCTCGCCGATGACGTACCGAAATCCGGCATGCTGAATAAAATGGCGGCGGAACGCATAGCGTGAGGGATACAAAATTTCATTGCCGCTCGAAATCCACGATCCCCCTTTAATAAGGTTATGTTTACCGTCAAACGTCGGCTCTGAAAAATCGTCATACCACGGATGGGTCACAAATCCCTCATACGCATCCATTTGGGTTTGTGTCCATTGCCATACGTTTCCTACTATATCGCACACTTCTCCATGAGCGAACGTATCCACGGGAACCGATGAAGCTGCGTGGGCGAGATTGATGTTAGCACGGGAATCGTCAAAAATCTCCTCACCAACGCCGCCTGCTTCTGCCATCACTGCCCATTCCGCTTCGGTAGGGAGACGATACGCTTCTCCTCCCTGAGTACTCTTCCATCGACAAAATGCTTCCGCTTCGAGAGCGTTCACCTCTACCGGCCAGTTATAAGGCATCGGTATCTCTTGAGCTAACGCGCGATATCGATAACTGCCATCGCTCTGAAAGATCCAAAACGGCGGACACGCAGCCTTGCGAATGCGAAGGTATTTCAACCCCTCATCATCCCACCATCGGCTCACCCCATATCCGTTTGCCATCACGAAATCCATAAACTCGCCGTTGCTCACCAAATATTTGGACGCTTGAAACGGCTCTATCGTATATTTTGCACTGCCGTATTCATTATCCCAGCCGTAAAGTCCTTTATCCTCACTCCCTTTGCCAAGCTCTATCTCTGAAGCTTTAAAACAGACCATACTATTTTCCGGTGCATCCCCCCAAACAGGACAAAGCGGAAAATCTTCATGGGAACGGATAAACTCAATCGGTATCTGACGATGAAGAACACTGGAAGTCTCGATATGGATACGTTCATGCTCGATTCCCATCCATATCGCCCAAAACGGATCTTCTTTCGTGATAGGGAGATTCATCGGCAACGACAGAATCAGCTCATCCACAAGGTGACGCACTTTATTACGGTATTGGCGAACCTCATCAATGCTTGGCCACTGGAGAGTATCACTGTGCGCATCCCACGTCATCTCATCGACACCGACGGCAAACAGTTGTTCGAAATGGGGATTGATCCGCTCTTTTAATGCACCCGATGCAACGAGCTTGTTGATATAAAAAATTGCCGTATGTCCGAAATAGAAGATCATCGGATGGCGTGTCGGTTCAGATTGTCGGTAAAAGACCTCATCCGATTTTAGAAGTTCGAACAGTGATTCAAACATATCGTAACTTTGATGGAAATATGCGCATAACACTTGACGTTTAAGTACCGTATCCTCTCCGTCCAATCGTACCGATCTCATCTGTCGTTGTAGCACAGTATCGTCCTTATCCCATTTTAGGTATTGTAGCAAATTTCTTAAAAAACTGTTGAGGAGAGAATTTCATCCAAACATCAAAGAGAAAAAGTAGCATTTTGATGATTTATCTATTCATTTTTACGTGTTATGACCTATACGTGACCATTGATTAGGTACTATTATATTTAATTTTTTATTGGAGGACATTACAAGTGACAATTAAACAACAACTTAGTTATGGAATCGGCTCCGTTATTTTTCTTGTGGCACTCAATGCACTCATCGGAACCCTCAATAGCAACAGTGTCAGTGCTTTAGTCGAGCAGACCTCAACCGAATCGGTTCCCTTTGCTTTTAAAGCGGCTGATGCCAAATATCAATCGTGCCAAATGCAGCAATACCTCACCGACGCGGCATTAACCCAAGAAGAGGGATCGGTCGAAGAAGCCGGTAAGGCACATACCCTCTTTTTAGAAGATATGGCTTCGTTTGAAAAAATGTTCAAAGAAGAGCACGATACCAAAGCACTATCGAAAATCGAAGCAATCAAAAAGGATGCTGCCGCATTGCTCGAAGCGGGCAAAGAGATGAAAAAAGCCTATGGACGCAGCACTTCCGAAGGGAATGACGCAATGGGACAATTCGATCAAATGACCGGACAATTGGCAGAAAATATTGATACACTCAAAGAGACTCAAATCAAAGAGGCTTCCGATAACTTAACCACTACTAAGGATAAATCAAACTTCTCTGCGACCACCACCTTCTTTTTGGGGGTAATTTCGACGCTCATCGGATTGGTCGTTGCTTATCTAACCACATCCACCATCAGCCGTGCCGTTAGAACGCTCAACGAAAACGTCCATACGATGGTGAGCAACAAAGACCTCACCCATACGATAACACTTCCGGGTAAAAATGAGCTGACAGAGGTAGCAGACAATATCAATGCGCTGACCAATGCCCTACGCGACACATTCGCAACAGCTCAAAACTCATCAGCCGAAAATCTCTCGGTTGCCACCGAGCTTTCGGCGACAACCTTATCGATCGGCAGACAGGCGGAAGATGCTTCAAATATTGTCACTGAAACCACTGAAAATGCCAATACCATCAAAAATGAGATGAACGCCGCCGTTGTCCGAACCCATGAAGTAAGCGACATGGCAACCAAAGCACGAACAAACCTTACCGCAGCACAACATGCCCTCAATGAGACGGTTGAATCGCTCAACCAAACGGTAGAGATTGAAGCCGCGATGAATGAAAAGCTTAACTCTCTCACTCACGAAGCGGAACAAGTTAAAAATGTTCTGACGGTCATTTCCGATATTGCCGATCAAACGAATCTTTTGGCGCTCAATGCGGCGATCGAAGCGGCGCGTGCGGG
>DATDUY010000096.1:0-3256 GCA_035290165.1 Sulfuricurvum sp.
CTGGAAATGATCATCGAACCATGTTGATGAAAGATATGCGTACGATGTTGGATGCCATGGAAGAGATTCAACGCGGTGGCTTATACAGCTCAACGGAAGATATGAAATCAGGGATCAAAAAACTTCAAAGTACTCTTAAAACACTTGAGAGTGAAGAGATTAAATTTATTCTCCCAAAAGATCAGGTGTATGCGTACAAATTTGCTCAAAAATCAGCTCATATGCTTCGTCTTTATTCGGATGATATGATTGTTTCGATTGATGCGGGACGTATGGATGAAGCGTTGGAAGATTACAATCAACTCCTTAAACAATGTACCTCATGTCATATCCGAATTCGTAACTGGTAATCTTTTCTCTATTTTCTCGTCATACCCGAAGGGCACAAGAACCTCTTCGAGGTCCCCGATCTCATGTGCCCTTTAAGGTAAATCGGGGATCCATCTTAATTATTTTTCATTATCCAATCATTTTTTTTTCTAATCTATACTGAGGGTAACTTCACAGGTGTTACATAAATGGTGCTTTTTATCACAATTTTGTCTCACACTTCTACAAATTTGTCTATTTATTAAAAAATGCTATAAGTATCAAGATATGTTTAAGAATAAATTGTTATGATTGCTGCAAGATCTGAAATAAGGAAATCTTATCTCGGACGGTTTCTTGAAGGAGAATGAATGAAATTAGGAAAACTTAGTCTAGTCGCTGTAATGGCTCTTGGAACAAGCGCGTTCGCAATCGATAATGTAAAAGTAAACGGTGAAGCAAAAGTATGGTATCAAACATCTGAATATTCGGGTGGGGCTACAGCAGTTACTGCAGCAGCAGCAGCGCAAGACTTTTTTGATCATGATACTAACTCACAAGCTGAAGTTAAATTAAGCATTGGTGCAACTGCAGATTTAGTTCAAAATTTAAGTGCAGGTATTAAAGTTACGGCACTTAGTACTCTTGGTCTTGAAAACAATCTAGTTGGTGCTGTTCCGGCTGCAAAATACAACAATGACGGTACTGCGGCAACTGGCAGCTTGGATGACCAATCATGGACTGAAGAATTGTATCTAGCGTACACTATGGGTAAAACAACGGCTAAAATCGGTCGCCAAGCATTAAGTACTCCGTTAGCGTTTACTGAAAACTGGAATGTTGTTGACAATACATTTGAAGCAGCCGTTCTTTTAAATAACGACCTTCCTGATACAACATTGGTAGCTGCCTATGTTGGTAAACACAACGGTGTCGGCTTGCTTCAAGCAAGTGCAACTGCTGCTACACACGGCGGAAGAGGTTCTACTGTTGCACAAAGCGGTACATTTAGCAATTTCGGAACTGAAGGTGCGTATGCTGCCGGTGCTATCAATAAATCTGTACCGAATACAACACTTCAAGCATGGTATTACAATGTAAGTGCAATCGCTGATGCGTATTGGTTACAAGCTGATACTAAACTTTTGGATATGGTAACAATCGGTGTTCAATATGCCGGTATGGATCCAAAACTCTCACGCGCTACTGTAGTGGCTGCAGGTTATAATGCTGGTGATGAAGATTTGGCAGTAGTCAAAAAATCTTCAGATGCATTTGCTGTTAAAGCGGCAGTTGATGTTGCGGGTGTAAACCTTTATGCAGCGTATTCAGAAGTAAGTGATGGTACCCTTGGATTCGCAAATACTGCGACGGGTGATAAATCAAGCCTATATACTGCACTCGGAAGTGTTTATATGGACGGTGAAATCGCTGCTGCACCAGATACTGATACATGGAAAATCGGTGCATCAACAAAAATGATTCCTGGTGTAACTCTTTCTGCAAGTTATGCAGAAGCAGAAGTTGGTGCTAATGCTAATGCCCTTGCTGCTGTTGGTGGAGCTTATACTACTAATGCTGATTTCACAGCTTGGGATGTTGTTGCGGCAACTAAAGTTGGGCCACTTGATTTGACAGCTATCTATACTCAGTTTGATAAAGATGTGAAAGCTACAGATACATCTGATAAAACAACAGATTCTATCCGTATCATTGCTTCTTTGAAATTCTAATATTTATTAGAATCTCTTCCTTTTCAGGGCCTTCGGGCCCTAAACATTCTCCTTATGTTAAGCTTTCCGCCTGAGAATTCGTCACTCTCAGGCACTCTCAACACACTTCTTCTTAAACTAAACTCTTTTAGCTTGCCGTTTCGGCGTAACCATATTTATCTCTTTTGTTTTTTTCTCTTGGGTCGATTGTCGTAGAAAAAACGGAATGGTTTTTTCAGGTCGTTGTGCCAAATCATGGGTTAATGCCGCTTCAACAATCTCTTTATCATGATGTTCACACAGATAGGCATGGATCAATCCGATTTGCCTATCCAGCGAGATTTTCCATGTCGAGAGGGTTTGGGTATATATCCAGAGGCTGAATGCGTAGAATCCCTCAAACACTTTTCCCTCGCTCCAAAGTAACGGAACCGTTTTGGTAAAACTTCCGCTGTTGTAGAAAATATCCCAAAATCTCGCGAATCGCTTCATCTTTTGAATATCACTAAAACTGAGGAGGTTGTTTTGGAGGATATCATAGGGAGGTGTATCGCTATAGATCATTCCATGACGCTGATCGTGGCGTGATAGAGTGGTACCGGAGAGGTTTTTTAGGATTCCTATCTGAATCTCGCTGTGAGTGAGAGAAACGAGTTTATCGAGATTTCGTCCGAATCCCTCGATACTTTCTCCCGGAAGCCCGACGATGAGATCAAGGTGCATGTGCGCCGAGGTCTCATTTTCTAAAAAGCGGAGGTTATCAAAAATCTTTTCCACTTTCAATGGACGGTTGATCCCTTTTGCAATTTCAGGATCTAGAGTTTGGATACCGATTTCGAGCTGCAACGATCCTGCGGGAAATTGAGCAATTTTGGCTTTCAGCACCTCAGGAAAGTGGTCGGGAATCACTTCGAAATGGGCGAAATAGGGGGGCTCTTTGGAGAGGAAAAAATCGAGGATACGATTTGCGAAGGTCATGTTGAGATTAAAGGTTCGGTCGATGAATTTAAAACTTCGTGCTCCCCGCTCCCAGAGAACCTCAAACTCTTCGAGGAGCTGATCGAGGGGGAAATTACGTACTTTCTCATCGATAGAAGAGAGGCAAAACTCACATTCGAACGGACATCCGCGTGAGGCTTCGACGTAGATGTAGCGGTGGGCTACGTCTTCGTCATTGAAAGCGGAGTAGGGGAGGTTAATCGCTTTAAGATCAGGGAGAGGGGCTTTGATGAATT